>JAOZRE010000046.1:12856-19700 GCA_029940215.1 bacterium
CCCGGCGTGCACCAATATTCTGGCTCCGGAGAGCAGGGCCAGTTGTCTGGCCAGCCCACAGTGATCCACATGCCGATGCGTTATGATAATATTTTCTATCTGCTTCAGATCAATATGATGCTGCCTCAGAATAGGCAAGATTCGATCTCGATGCACCAGATATCCAGAATCAATAAGGGTGTGCTTTCGCTGGCCTCCTTTATCGTAACTGAACACATACATATTGGCAGCATGCTGAAAATAGAAATCAGTCAGCTCACTGTTGGGGTCATTCAGTTTTTCTACTTTTATTTTATGGGGAAATGTTGTGAACACGATGGGATTGGTTTTGTTATTGAACTGGTTTAGTGACAATTCCCCGGAAACTGAAACTATCTCTTTGGACGTTGAGACTGATGGGATTTTTTTAAATCTTCAACATGTTAACCTAAAGTAAGCTAATGCCATCTATTGTGTAAACGCTATGGCCTGTTTTTTTTGATGGCAAATTTTCTTTCATTGACCTCTAAGTCAGGAAACGATAGAGTGAAGCCGTCAGTATGTTTGTGATCGTCAGCTGATATTTTGCGGACAACCCAATAAATCGGAAACCGCACCACGGTGGCCGCGTTTATTATGTTTCGAACAAATTATCAGGAGGTCAAGATGCCTAACCAGAAACTGGAAACGTACCTGGATAAGAATATGGTGAAATATATCACCATCAATCACTCAAAAGCATTTACAGCCCAGGAAATAGTCGCCTCCCTTCATATTAAAGGTAAAAAATTTGCTAAAACCGTTATGATCAAAGTAGATGGAAAAATGACCATGGCCGTCCTCCCCGCTTCCTACCGGGTCAATCTGGAAAAACTCCGAGAAACCCTCCATGCCGACTCTGCAAAGCTGGCCAGCGAACAGGAATTCAAGGAGATATTCCCGGGGTGTGAAACCGGCGCCATGCCACCCTTTGGGAACCTCTATGATATCCCGGTTATGGTGGCTGCCAGTCTGGTAGCCGATGAGGATATCTATTTCAACGCCGGAACGCATACTGAAATTGTGAGAATGAGATTCAACGACTATGAAACTCTAGTGGAGCCTGAAGTCGTCCGCTTTTCCTATAAGCCCAAATAATCCCCTTTAACCAATGCCTGCCGATGAGAGTCGCAGGCATCCCTTCTCCCCAACCAATTCACAAACAAGTTTAAAGCCGTTATAGCGACGAAACAGCGTCGAGATCCCATAAATGCATGAAGCAGTTGACAGGGGTTTCCTCTTAATTTATGCTGATACTTACATATTTTCGCAACTACACGAGTAGACAACTATGAAATTTGAACATAAAGTGCTGTTTTCCCTGCACGCCGATTTCTGTCGGACATTGGGAAACCCGAAACGGTTGATGATCCTGGATTGCCTTTCCAAGAAGAAGGAGTCTTCAGTGGGCGAGATCGCCGAGATGATCCAGGTGCCGTTGACCAATGTCAGTCAGCATTTGCATATTCTACGCTCTGCCAACATTGTCCGATCCCGGAAAGAGGGTCAGATGGTTTATTACTGTCTGGTGGATGACCGGATCACCCTTGCCTGCATGACCATCCGCTCCGTTCTCATCGACAGTATGAAGGAGCGGGGACAGATTGCCGACGGCGTGGAAGCGGACAACCTGATTCGCTGAGCGGCAGAACTACATTGCCCAATACTTACAAACATTCGCAATTACAAGATTAAAAGCATTACCTGTTTTCAAACTGGAGATCATCATGTTTAAATTATTGTCGGTACTACAGAAAAATCTGGTCTGGTCCATTCCTATTTCTATGGTTTTCGGGCTTCTGTTTGGTTATCTGTTCGATGCGTCAGCTTTGAAATCATTTATCATACCGGTCACATTTATCATGGTGTACCCGATGATGGTCACCCTGAATGTGAAAGGGATATTCAAGGGGGGAGATTACAAGTTACAGGTGACCACCCAGATAATCAATTTTATCCTGATTCCCATTGTAGCCTATTTCACAGGGAAATTCTTTTTTGCAGGAGGTCCGGAAAAATATGTCCTTTGGGGTGTGGGGCTTTTCCTGATCGGGGTCCTGCCCACTTCCGGCATGACCATTTCCTGGACCGGTTTTGCAAAGGGAAACAAGGAAGCAGCCATCAAGATGGTGGTGTTCGGCCTGGTACTGGGTTCCCTGGCTGCTCCGATCTACACCAAGTTGGTCATGGGGACAACCATTGACGTCAACGTGTTGCACATGTTCAAGCAGGTCGCCCTGTTTGTTTTTGTTCCACTTGTTGCCGGGCTAATTACCCAATCGGTCTTGAAAAGAAAATACGGGGAGAAAACCTGGAATCAGCAGATCAAGCCGAAGTTTCCCCCTTTTTCAGCGTTTGGCGTTGTCCTGATCGCCTTCGTAGCCATGTCGCTGAAGGCTAAAAATATCATTGCCAACCCGGGTGATATCGTTACGATTCTGGTACCGCTCATTGTCTTTTATCTTGCTTCCTACGTTCTGCTGACCATTACAGGAAAACTGTTTTTCAAGCGGGGAGATGCCATCGCCATGGTCTTTGGTGTGGTGATGCGCGATCTCTCCATTGCACTGGCGATCGCCATGACAGCTTTCGGCAAGCAGGGGCTGACCATAGCGCTGCTCATTTCACTGGCTTATGTGGTCCAGATTCAGTCAGCAGCCTGGTATGTGAAGTTTGTAGGGAGATTTTTCGGCGAAGCCGAAAAACCGACTGTTCCTCAGTCGAGTATTGAAAGTGTAGATGCTGATACAGCGTTAAGCGGTAAGCCTGAAACCGGAGAACCCATGGTCCCGACTATCCGTAAGATCCTATTCGCCACCGACCTGTCCGAAACAGCTCGTCATGCAGTTCGATACGCCTGCAGCATTGGAAACCGGTATGACGCTGGCGTCACCGTTCTGCATGTCATCCCCGATCTACTCGAACAACTGGAGGCAGAGGCCGGTGCAGACCTCACCAACCGCGCAGGTGAAGAAGGAACCGCCAGCTACAATGAAGCGGAGATCGAAGCTGCCCGACAAACCATTCAAAAAAGAGTCACCCAGACATCCAGACTGATCACAAAAGAGATCCCCAGCTGCCCACTGGACAATGGCGAAATTCTGGTCAAAGTTGGATCTCCCGCCGATAATATTATTGAGACAGTTGCAACAGGAGACTATGATATGGTGGTGATGGGTACCCACGGACATGGGTTGTTGGAGGAGTCTCTGATCGGTAGTGTCGCCAATGAGGTTATTCAGCGATCGACCAAGCCGGTGCTGGTAGTAAGGATGCCTGGATAGGTAGCCGGCAGCAGGCAGGCGTTTACAGCCTGCCAGACCCGCCATGTCTATTTCTTTTTCTGTTTCAGAGGTTGGCGCAAGGCTCGCTGTTTGAAGATACGCTCGATGGTATACTGCCTGAAGAAACGAGCGTTGCGGGTGATCGTCAGGGTAGTGGCCATGGCCTCATCGTAGGGCATGTTACGAACAAGTCGCTTTCGCAGGGCCATTTCGTGTGAAACAATTTCCTCCGCCAGACGGGTGTAATAGGCAAAGTCATCAAAGGTAAGCCCCAGCAACAGGCTCTCTGCCAAGAACTTTCCAGCGCTCAGGTCTGCACTGTCAAAACTGTCATCTGAAACCGGAATCAGCAATTTCAGGTCAACCGCTTGCTGCAGTTGCGCTTCTGAAAGGCCGCAGGCCTGGCAGAATTCACCTCTTTTCAGTGGCACTCCCTCTTCCTGACCAAAGATCTCCTTGTTAAATTCAATCAGAGACTCCAGATCGTGTCCCTTGTCCCCTTCCCGCAGGATGGTTCGAATCTGGGCAAGGCTGAACCGGTGTTTTGCCTGCAACTGACGGATTAATTGAATCCGTTCAATGGTGGCAGAGGGGTAGTAGGCAACATTGGGGCTGGTTTTCAGCGGTGGGGGCAGCAGATCCTCTGACACATAGTAGAGAATGGTTGCCTTGCTGATCCCCGTTGCTTCCACCAGCTCCTTCATCTTCAACATCGGCTGACCGTCAACTGGATCTGACGGCCGACTCACCGGTTTTCGGCCCATGGATCTCTCCCTTTATAGTGATCCGCCTAGTTGGCCTGGCACATGTTCAACCCACGGGAAAGCGATGCCTCCGCTTCTTCGGCCATACGATCAAGGAGTTCCTTACAGGTCACCACATCATGAATCAGGCCGATAGATTGACCCACTGCCACCAGGCCCTTGTTGAGGTTTCCCTCCTGCCAGATCTCGTCTCCCAGGGCACCGGCAATGTGGGGAATAATCTCTTCCAGTCCACCACCTCGCGCTTCAATTTCCTGGACCTTGATAATGGATTCGTTCACCAATGCTCTGCCCTGCAGACCGATGGAATTTCCATAAAGAGCCGTTTCATTCTCCTGTCGGTCGATCATCACCTGATAGACGTTCTGGTGAACCTGGCACTCTTTGGTATTGATGAAGCGAGTGGCCATCATCACGCCTTCTGCTCCAAGACACAGGGAAGCAGCCAAGCCGATACCACTTGCGATACCGCCGGTGGTAATCACAGGGATATCCAACTCTTCCACCATGCGCGGTGTCAGAACCGTGGTTGCGACATTTTCGTTCAGAGGATGACCGCCCTCCTCGACACCCGCTGCGAATACGCCATCATAGCCCGCTTTTTCAGCTGACTTGCCGTGTCTGACTGATCCCACCTTATGAAAGAGTTTTACCCCTGCCTTTTTCAACATTTCAAAATATTTTCCGCCCTCATAACGATTCAGGGGAATTCCACTCAATTCCAGGGCTGCTACTTCCTCTTCTGCAATTGTTTCAAAATATGCCTGGTAGCGTTCCGGAGTCACACCGATGGATGGCAGCAGGGTCACATTTACGATAAACGGTTTATCCGTCAGGCTCTTCACCTCCTGAATGGCAGCCTTGAACTGCGCTTTATCCTCGTACATGGCAGAGGTCAAGTTACCCAGACCCCCGGCATTGGAAATGGCTGCACACAGTGGCGGATAGGCCAGCCTCATCATACCACCGCAGATAATTGGATACTTGATTCCCAGCATTTCAGTTAGTCTTGTTTTCATCAGTCGCTCCCTTTTTGGTCGTCAATCGTACCTTCCAGTTGGCCGGTTCATTTTGTCAAGTGACACCTTATACTATTCCCTTTCTGCTTGTCAATAAGATTGACGTCTGCTCGACACCCCCCATAATTAAAAACCTGCCACATCCTTCCACAAGAGGGATTGCACCAGTGGAGGAAAATGAATTGCTTGACAGGACTCCAATGCGATTGATAAGCAGAAAACAGGACAGCACATCTTTCGAAAAACGGAGGAGCACTGATTGTCTCCGTCCGTTTTCCCCATATGGAGGAAGCAGGGTGAAATTCCCTTACTGGTCCGCAACTGTGATTTGTTACCCGCCTGGTCAATACAGTGGGAACAATAAGTCAGATCTTCCATGATATATTAATCCTCGCGAACAGGGAGATATATATGCAGATACCTTCAGGAAACAACGGATTTTAGAGCCCTGCGGGCAAAATCTACCCCGGTTACAAACAGCAAAGGCTGATCCGATCCAACCCGACCAATATGTTGCCTGACGGCTCATTGTGCCTGCAGACCCGTTTGCATGCAGCCTGGAATTCCGTCATTCGCATCCTGACACCCTTCGGCGCCGAAGGGTCCCATCGGACTTTCAGATCGCCCCTTACACGGACCGGAATCGTTTCTTTCAATCCGACATCTTCACCTATTTTTTGACCGGCAATGCGTTACCCATGATTCAACAGGCATGCCGTCGGTCTTTGAACACACGCAACTATGTTTAGTTCATAACAAGGAGTTATCATGTTTAAACGGAATTTTTATTTATTGGCACTACTTGTACTGATTGTTTCACTACCCGCAACCCTTTTCGCAGTGGAAACGGTTGACAAAACCATGGACGATTTTGTGATCACTGCCACCCGGACCCCTACATCCCTTGATAAAATCGGGGGGAGTTCGGTTTCCGTTGTGACGGCAGAGGATATCGAAACCAAAAAGCAGACAAACATTCGGGAACTACTCAAAGATATTCCCGGGGTGGATGTGTCGACCTCAGGCGGCCCCGGGTCCAAATCCAGCATCTTCATTCGCGGAGCGGAAGGCAAGAGCACCCTGGTCCTGATCGACGGCGTCATGGTCAACAACCCCTCTGACCCCAACCGGTCCGCTGATATCGGAACCTTAACCGTGGATAATATCGAACGGATCGAGGTCATCCACGGATCACAGAGTGTCCTTTATGGCAGTAACGCCACAGCCGGGGTGATTAATATCATCACCAAAAAGGGAGAAGGGAAACCGGTCATCACAGCTGGGATCGAGGCTGGATCCTACGGAACAACCCGCATCTATGCCGGCGCCCGTGGTACATCCGGGGCCTTAAGCTATTCTGTGAACGCTGCCAAGAACAAGTCCGACGGATTTTCCATTGCCAACGACCGCAACGACGACATCCCCCATGACGGGAATACGGAGGAGAAAGATGGATGGGAAAATCAAAACCTGTCGGCCTCGGTGGGGTTCGAGATCAACAAGGATTTTGATATCTCTCTGACCGTTAATAGTCTGGACTCACGTATCGAACTGGATGACTTCGGCTCAGGATACACAGGAGATCGCCTGGACTTTAACAATATCACCTACGCCTATGATGCCAACCCTGACGGGCAGAAAGACAGGCACACAGACCTGAGCCAGCAGTATGTGTCATTACAGGTCAATAACAGGTTTATGGACGGATCCCTGGAATCAACCGCCAGCTATAACACCGGGGAAAACCTCCGGAAAAGCT
>JAOZRE010000047.1 GCA_029940215.1 bacterium
ACCTATTCACTCCTTGACAGACACAATCTTCCCCTTCAGAATTTTTATTTATCCACTGGATTAAAAACCACCGAATGAATCAAACCAGAGCTGCTTTTTCCCCTTCGAATCCGGTTTAAATCTGCTCAGGGATTTGTTTTTGCCCCAAGTGAATTCAGAAATGTCGAACAATATACAAAGTGCTGGTGTGAAGCATTCCAAAGCGTTTCTGGAGATGTCCAGTGATGACTCTTACTACGAGAGGATGTACCAGCCGAATGGCTATGGGAAAAATACGGGAGATTGTGGTGACACTGTGGAGATTTTCCTGATGATAAAGGATGGACTGATCAAGGATGCCACTTTCGATATAGACGGATGTATTAATACTTTTGCCTGTGCGAACACCGTGGTTCAGACGATATGGGGGAAAGCGCTTGACGTCGCTTGGGAAGTGACCCCTGAACTGGTAAGAGACTATCTCAAAACCCTGCCCGAAGAGAATTTCCATTGTGCTGAACTGGCTGTTGGAGCCTTGTATCTTGCCGCAACAGATTACAAGAAGAGAGGGTTTTAATCGGACTACAAAAAGCATAAGTCCTGACCATTCCTCGCTGATTACCCTCTTCGTAGATTCCCCCTCATTCTGCTACTTTCTGTTCGAAAATAGATCCCCCCGTGTGAAAAATATCAATTCCGAGCAGCGCTGTGTTGTTTGGAGCTTTTATTGCAATACGAAATGCGGATGATTTTTAATAATATGAGTTTTTAGGTGACTATAGACTGAATTTACAGTCATTTAGAAGTTAGCAGACCAGGTAAAATGGCAAAAAAGAATATTTGGGCAATCGCTGGTGGAAAAGGAGGGGTAGGCAAGAGTTTCCTCTGCAGCAATTTAAGTATCGATCTGGCACAAAGGGGGAACAGTGTTGTTTTGATTGATGCTGATTTTGGTGGACCTAATCTTCATACCTTTCTGGGGATTTCATCGTCTATTATCAGCGTGTCTGATTTTATCAAGAACAGCCAGTTGCGTCTGGATGACATTCTGCTGCCAACCGGCATTCCCAACCTGAAGCTTGCCAGTGGCGCACAGGATGTGCTGGGGATGGCCAACCTGAATATCATACAACAGAACAAACTGATCAAGGCTATTGCTTCTCTGAATGTCGATTATGTCCTGATCGATCTGGGGGCAGGTACGACAGCATATACCCTGGACCTCTTTCTGACTGCGGATAAGGGGATTCTGGTAACAGCACCTGAGCCGACATCAGTCGAAAATACCTATCGTTTCGTAAAATCTGCATTTTATCGAAAACTGAAAACTGTGGTCCGTCATCCAGGAGTCAAATCTTTTCTGGAGCGCATTACCGACAATAAGGATGAAGAAAACCCAAGGACGCCCGCTGACCTGGTGACAGAAATATCAGACATCAATGTGCAGGCAGGTGAAACTTTGAAGTACGAACTGTCCAGATTTCAGCCAAAACTGGTGTTAAACCAGGTGAGGAATCCGACGGATGTTCGAATTGGATTCTCCATGGGGCAAGCCTGTAAAAAATATTTTGGCGTTGAAATTGGATATGTCGGGTTTGTGGAGTCCGATAATATGGTGATCCAGTCCATAAGGCAGCGCCGTCCCTTGGCCCTGACATCTCCCGGCTCAAACGCCGCAAATTCCATCTCGAAAATAGCTCAGAATATCCGGCAGGACTATCATCTCGTCAACACCAACTGAGTCCAGGGTGCCGCACAATCGACAATTGTCAAACAGTTATCCGCCCTATATACTGAAAATCAGTACTTCTCCCCCTTTAAACTGGAAAACCCATACATAATAGATATCCACGATCTGTTGGTCTCAATCAGGACACACCAAAAATGGCTTTAATGAAAATATTGACCTACCCCGACGCATTTCTAAAAAAAACCGCCAAACCCGTGACCGTATTTGACGATGCCCTGAAGACGCTTGTACAGGATATGGCCGAAACCATGTACGAAGAGCCCGGTATCGGTCTGGCTGCAACCCAGGTGGGAGAGGACAAACGACTATTCGTGATGGATGTCTTCTATAATAATGAAGACCCGGAATCAAAAAAAACGCCCGTTGCTGTGATCAACCCTGAAATCATTGAAACCAGTGGCGAAAGCAGCATTGAAGAGGGCTGCCTTTCAGTTCCTGAATTCAGAGCGGAAGTTAAACGATCGGCAGAGCTTGTCCTGCGCTTTCAGGACATGGAACAGGAGATTCACGAGCTAAGAGCTGAGGGGCTGATGGCAATTTGCATTCAGCACGAAAATGATCATCTCAATGGTAAGTTGTTTATTGACCACCTGCCGCCCCTGAAGCGGCGCATGGTTCAAAATAAGCTTAAAAAACAAGCAACCAAATAGCACAACCTCTAATGAACCGTCAGACAGGCATCCTGCTTTTCATATTGCTGGTTCTCTCCCAGTCGGCTCTCGCCATGGAGTGGAAAAGACTGATGATCGGTGATCACCTGATGGTTAAGGTGGAAATCGCTCGCACATCAGTGGAACAGGAGATAGGGCTGGGTGGTCGGGATTCGGTTCCCGAAGGTACTGGCATGCTGTTTGTTTATAATGTCCCGGGAAATAGAATTTTCTGGATGAAAGGAATGAGCATTCCCATCGATATTCTCTGGGCTAGAAACGGTCAGATTGTTTTCATCGAGCACCAAGTGCCTCCCCCATCTTCCCTGGCAGGCGACAGATCCCTGAAACGCTACGGAAAAGGGATTCGAGCCGATATGGTTTTGGAACTCCCTGCAGGATACGCTGTCAATCACACCATCAGTCCTGGGCAAAGTATCCGGCTGATACCTTAGACCTGAATAAATGGAAAAATCAGAACTCGGGATTGATGAGGCTGGCCGGGGGCCGGTGCTTGGGCCGATGGTACTTGCGGGAGTGGTTGTTCCACAGGGTGAAATGTCCCTCCTTGCCGATTGGGGGGTGAAGGACTCCAAGATATTCGGCAGCGGTGCCCGGGCACAGGCGAAAAGGGAGGCACTGGCTCGTCGTATCATGGCATCTTTTCGCTATAAAATAACCGTTCTCTCCCCGGAAATCATTGATAGCTATGTCAGGGAGCACTCTCTTAACAAGTTGGAGCAGAAAACAGCCCACGACATTATCGCGTCTCTTCCTGCGGATTCTGTGGTGTTGGATGGGGCGTCACTGTTTAAGCCACTGGTAAGTGATACTGTCCATGCCCTGAACAAAGCTGATGACACCTATCTCAGTGTTGCTGCCGCCTCGATTCTGGCAAAATGGAAACGGGACGCACTTTTTAATGCGTTTTGCCGGCCGTTTGCGGACTCATTTGGCGATATTCGAGGAGGGGGATACGCAAACGCTAAAACCCTTGAATTCGTGATGTGGCATTTGGAGAACAGGAGTGGGCTACCTTCTTTTTATCGGAAGAGCTACAACTGGAAAGCATTGAATCAGGCTCAATCCTGATCCTCGGGCTCCTCCTCTTCTACTATTGTGAAATCACTCTCCCTGTTTTTTTCAGTGTTGCTTATGAAGAATAAGTAACCGCTGACAACAACGATGGCACTTGCCAGGCTGGCCAGGAGTTTCAGGACCAGTTTGATGGTTCTGAACGGGATCAGTTTGAATGTTAGTTTCAGCATGGTTGACTATGGTCGCCTGTGTAACACACTTTAAAAGCTGAATAATTCCGGTTGTATTTCGAAAAATTTTATAGCAGTCTGTCTATTCTAGCAAGTTTTTATGCATAGATCTATCTCAAGCTGTTTTTTCTTTTCACTGTCAGCTACAAGAAAGGTTCACATTCAAGCCTTCCTGCCTGCTAGTTCCCAGACTGCCTTTCGAGGCTATAGATTTACATTTCTACAAATTGTTGATATGCTGGTCCCGTATTGGTTATTATGTCGAATGGCTTTAGCTGAAAAGAGGCTTAAAGCCTGGTCTGAGTTTTACGACGGACTCTTGAAAAAAGAGTTGTCAGATTGTTGGATTTGACGTAATAAAAGCCAAGAGTCTAAGGAGTTTCAATGGGGCGGTAGTTTTGTTTTTTTTTGTAAGTATACGATTGTTAAACTTTATAATAGATGCAGCCATGAATTCTAAAATATTTCGAAGTTCTCGGGTCGCGTTTGTGCTAGTGATATCACTACTGTTTTGGGCCGGTTGTACGCCGCCGGCACCCGTTCAACCATGGAGCAGCCAAGTCCTGAGTCGGATTCAATTCAGTTTTGCAGATACAGATCTGGATCCAAGTGAAATCGGTGGGGATGTGCTCCTGAAGCTGAACGATGCAGCTTTGCCTCAGGGTATTGGCTATTATGTTCTGCGCTGGAGTAGCACCGCAAGTGATTCCGGTAAGGGTGATGTTGTTGCAGAAGTCCCAGTTGGTATTAAGGGGGATCTGCTCTACACGGTACCTGAAAATACAGAGATTCCTGCCTCCAGAAACCGTTATTTTTTATTATATCTTAAAGATGCAACGGGCAAGGAAATTTACAGCGGGCTCAGTGCCCGTGTGACGGATGAAACGGAGGAGACAGTTGCTCAAAAGGATTCAGCGACCGGGTCTGCCGCGGATGGCAGGACTGGAATGGATTCAGCAGGCCGGACTGGAACAGATGCAGCAGGCAGGCCAATTCGAGCACCAAAAACAAAAGCTGAGAAAAAAGCAGCAGCATACAGACGGACTGTAATCAACGAAATAACAGTGGAGAACGTACTCTTCGACTATGACAGGTCATATCTCAAGTCAGAGTTCAAAAGAAAGTTGAGAAATGCGTTTGCCAGTGCAGAACGCTTGGATCTGATCAAGGTTGTTATCTCCGGCCATGCGGATGAGCGCGGCTCCAATGAATATAATCTGGCGCTGGGGGAAAGGCGGGCATTTAACGTCAAACGCTATCTGATCAGTCTGGGACTGCAGGAAGAAAATATTACCGTTATTTCATACGGTGAGGAAAAACCGGTGGACCCCAGACATAGTGATGTGGCATGGGCTAAAAACCGGCGGTCTGAGACCGATCTGAAGGAGTGAATCAACCAACAGGTGATTTAGTTCGGACAGCATGAAACGGAACCCCAAAAAGCCTTCGGTTAACCACAGCCGAAGGCTTTTTTCGTTTCAAACCCTGCCGAAATCATCTTCATACCGTTCAATATCGTCTTCACTAATAAAACTGCCCATTTGCACCTCTATGATTTCAAGGGGTACTTTGCCGGGGTTTGTTAGACGGTGAATGGTTGTTTTCGGGATATAGGTTGATTCGTTTTCGGACAGGTAGAAGGTGTTGTCACCTCTTGTGACTTCTGCAGTACCCGAAATGACCACCCAGTGTTCATTGCGATGGAAATGACGTTGCTGTGAGATCCGTTTTTCGGGAAGTAGGGTGATGGTTTTAATTTGATATCCTTTTCCTTCAGAAAGTACCGTGAACTTCCCCCAGGGCCGTACCACTGTAGAGTGGAACTTGTATTCGAAACGGTCTTCCTGCTTCAACGTTTCCACGAGTTTTTTGACATCCTGCGACCGGGTCAGGTCGCATGCCAGCAGGGCATCATTGGTTTCAATGATGATCAGATTTTTTAAACCGACACCTGTTACGAGTCGCTTATCCGAAAAGATCAGGCAGTTTTCGCTGTCCTGGAGAATGACATTGCCCCGGGTGACGTTTCCCTGCGGGTCTTTGGCACTTTTCTGGTAGATACTTTCCCAACTGCCGAGATCGTTCCAGCCAACATCCATGGTTAAAACCGCTACCTTTTCAGATTGTTCAAGAATGGCATAGTCGAAAGAGTCCGGTGTCACCTTTCTGAAGGTATCGGCGACCCCCTCTCTTGTTTGTAACTCTTTTTTGGGCGTTCCATTCTGAAAAAAGGCGGCAACCATCTCTGGACAATGCTTTCGGTACTCCTTGACCAGGGTTTCAGGCGTAGCCATGAAAATACCAGCGTTCCAGCTGTATTCACCGGATGCAACAAAAGACTTTGCCCGTTTGAAATCAGGCTTTTCGGTGAAGCGCTCCACCTGATGCCCGGGTTTGAGGGATTTACCAGCCTTAATATATCCATAGCCGGTATCCGGTCGATCTGGTTGAATGCCGAACGTCACGATCCAGCCCTTTTCCGCCAGTTCTCTCCCCTTCTTCAGGTAGTCCAGGAATTGCTTGCCCTTCTGAATCAGGTGGTCAGCCGGCAAAATAACCAGGGGTTCTTTCCAGTTCTTTTTGGGAATGCGCGTGATACCCCACAGTATCGCCGGAGCCGTATTCAGACTGCTTGGCTCCAGCAGAATATTATCGTGAGGGTAGTCCGGAATCAGTTGTTCTATTTGTCGTTGCAGCTCAATTTTATGTGCCGCCGAACCCACGATATAGATGTTGTCCTTATCAAACATAGGGGACAACCGTCGGATGGTTTCCTGCAGAAGAGATTCGTGGGTGGAGCCTAAATTGAGAAATTGTTTGGGTGTCATGGTGCGGCTGAAAGGCCAGAGACGCGTCCCTGTCCCGCCTGCGAGGATCATGCCGATCATGCTTTTTCGGCTTTTGGAACTCACTGTATTAACTCCTTGGTGGTCTGAAATGTCAGGTGGTTGATCTTTACCTTGACGGCTTTGAGATGCAGATTGAAATTGGCGGTTCTGCCGACCTTTTTCATATTGATATCACTTGCCCGGAAAATGAAGGTGTCCTTGAAATCGCTGGGTGGGTTGCGATACAGCTTCAGGAGATTCATAGCCCTGGCTTTACTGGTTACGATGGTCACCCGGTCATCAAACAGCGGATTGATCTGAATGTGATCCAGGTTTTTTTTCGCCTGGTACCGTTTTGATTCCGATGCGACGCCCAGATAGTGGAAGAATTCGCCGACTGACATTACCGGCGGCTGAACCATGGTTGGTTGCCAGCGGATGGTAAGCAGGTAACGGCTTTTATCCTTTTTAAATGGTTGGCCTCTAATAGAGGTAACATTGGCATAAACAGCTACGGTTCTGGAAAACTTTAGTTTCTTCCGTTCCAATTTCAGCTGGTCTAGACGGCATTCAGAAAGCGCTCCCGTACCAGTGGTGCAGGACAGGACCTTTTTATTTATTAAACTCAGGGCGGATCGCCGGTTCCCTTTCAGATTGACGAGGTCGAAAAAGATTTGTTTGACCAGGTGAGGATGGAATAGAAAAATAGATTCGTAGTCGCTCCAGAACTCAACAAACGCAGCTTGGGGATGGATATCAGGCTGTGCCTGAACCTGTTGCCGGGTGATTGTCGTCGTCAGCAGCAGCAGGCAGCAGCCTACCAAAGAAAGTAGAAACCATCTGAATGGGTTGTTTTTTCTCCTTGTTGAAATCATAAGCTCGATCAGGGTTTGGTTACGACATTATTTCCGGTAGCTTCTGACAAAATTGTCGATTCCATCGGCTTTCAGCACACTGGCAATTTTAAGTGCCTGTGCCCGTTGCTCATATGGTCCGGCTATGACGTGGAAGATCTCTTTTTTGTGGTCGTCAATTTGAAAGGAGATGCTTTGGTACCGTTGAGAGAGTTTTCGTTGGAAACTGTGGGCGCGTTCTTCCCCTTTGAAAACGGCAACCTGCACGACTACCTGTTTGTATGGATTCAGTCCCTTTGAGGGGTCATAGTTTTTAGGGTACTGCAGGACTTTTAGTGAAACGTGTGCAGTTCCCTTATCGTGAAACCCCAGTTTTGCCGCTGCTTTTTTTGTCAAATCAATGATCCGGTTCTTTTTATAGGGTCCCCGGTCATTTATCCGCACAACAGCAACCTTGTTGTTTTCGAGGTTACTAACCTGCACCCAGGTATTCATTGGCAGTATCCTGTGAGCAGCTGTCATTTGATTCTGGTTATAGCGTTCGCCGTTGGCAGTTTTTTTACCGTGAAAACCCGGACCATACCATGAAGCATATCCGATCATCTGTTCACGACTTTCTGCAGAAACCGCTGCAGAATGAGCCGCTGTGACGGCCGGGTTGGTTGGGGCGGCAAAATTCGGTTGAAAACCATCTGTGTTGGCCACTGTTCCGGTCGGCTTTACTGCAACAGGCGCAACCACTTTCTTGGTGAAATCGGGTTTGAACTTATCACCTGTCGGTGGTGCAACTGGCTGAGCTGCTGCCGGGTTTGTATCAATGGTGGTGGCAATTTTTTGTTGAACCGGTTTTTGATTCTTGATTGGTTGTTGCCAGTTTTGGGGGGTAAAAAATTTCCGCCCCTTTGTCATTCGAGGAGCTGGCTGTTGCTGGGGGGCACACCCCATTAAAAAAGCCAAAAAAATCAAGATAGTCCAGTTTTTATTCATCATAGCGTCTTTCCGGAATCGGTTTGATATTGAGCAGTTATCACACTGTCTGCTTTGAAATACCGTCCGGGATAGCTATGCGAATATTCTGCCAAAACGGTGAACAGTGGAAATCTTATTAATAGTTCAGCGTTTCATCAGGATCTGGGTGACCTCTTTAAACCGATAATTGATGGAGTCGAGAATCAAACCGATTGTAAATAGAATCATCGAAACCAGAACCAGTCCCGTTGCCAGGATGGCTGTCGGGAAATGGGTAATCAGGCCGGTTTGGAAGAACTCCACGATGGGAATAGCACCCAGTCCTATTCCGCAGAGAAGGGTGAAAAATCCGGCAATACCAAAGAAAAAGAGCGGGCGGTATGCCTTGGCAATGTTAGCGATAGTCAACAAAACCCGTGCACCGTCCCTGATGGTATGAAGTTTTGATTCGGATCCCTTCGGTCGTTCTCTGAGTTCAATGTCGACTTCCTGGATCTTAAACTGGTAGTACAGGGATTGAATCACCAGCTGGGTCTCAACCTCAAAACCTTTGGAGATCAGTGGTATATTCTTGACAAAGTCGCGGTTGAAGACACGGTACCCGGACATGATATCTGTCAGATTGCTATCAAAAATGCTGTTGACCAGTTTGACGACAAGATAGTTTCCCAGCAGGTTCAGCGGCTTGAATGCTTCGGATGCCGGATTTCTCAACCGGGTTCCGACTGTCATATCCGCCTCTTCATCCAGCACGGGTTTGATCAGGCTGTGTACTGTCTCCGCTGGATAGGTGTCATCACCATCGACCATGATAAAAAGATCGGCCTCAACCTTTCTGAACATGGAGGCGATTACAAATCCCTTACCCTGGCGTTTTTCCTTGATAACAATGGCGTCCTTTTCCTCTGCAATTTCAGCGGTACGATCGGTGGAATTGTTATCAAACACATAGATATCGGCATCAGGCAGTTCCCGTCTGAAATCCTCAATCACTTTCCCGATTGTTATCTCCTCGTTGTAACAGGGTATCAGCACCGCCATGCGAGGGTTTACAGTTTCCATTGTGTGTCCGGATTCAGGTTGAGCGCTATCAAACATGGTTTTTTCCTGTTGAATTGTATTTGAGACAGACCGCCGGTTGCCATTCAGGGTGTTTCATGATGTGTGTCGGTGATTGTTGATATTGACAGAACCGGCGCTGTGTCAAAGCAGTATAATAAAACAGTGCATGAAGGTAAACCGCATAATCGATAATCCGACACTGAACCCCTGGATAAAGGAGGTTGAAGGGAATTATCCACGAAGAAATTGCCGGATTTGTTTTCTTCAATTAAACTGGCTTCAAATGAGTGTAGCAAACCAATGGAAACCGTTATTCTCAATTTTATCCTGAAACACACCTGAGACCGTATATGCCGGAGTCATCGATTTTTCATCGTCATCGCGCTTTTGTTATTTTACTATCAATCGCTACGGCTGTGCGACTGTTTTTTGCGGTTTATCTGCGGTTGGGGGATGATGAAGCGTACTATTGGGAGTGGGGGCAATATCCGGACCTGAGTTACCTTGACCATCCACCCATGACGGGTTGGATCGGAGGCCTGTTCAGTACAGTGTTCGGGAACAACGAATTTGGTGTCCGAATTGGACCCATCCTGCTTTCGATCCTTTTCCTGATCTTGATCTACCAGTTTACCCGTCGATTGTACAAGGATGACGGCATCGCTTTTCGGGCGGCTCTGCTCTTTTCCGTCATCCCTCTGTTTTTCGTTGGCAGTTTCATGCTTCTGCCTGATGCGCCTCTTTCTCTTTTCTGGCTGGCATCACTGGTGATTTTTTACCGGATTGTGGAGAGCGGGAACGGAAATTTTTGGTTTGTCCTGGGGGCCGTCTGGGGGCTTGGGATGCTGAGTAAGTATAACATGTTTGCGCTGCCCGGTTGTATCGGGCTGTTTCTGGTGTTATCGGCAAAACATCGGTTCTGGTTTGTTCGTCTGAAAATGTGGTTGGGCTTAATACTGGGATTGTTGATATTCTCCCCGGTGTTGATCTGGAATTTGCAGCGGGGATTTCCCTCTTTTGCTTATCATCTGGTAGAGCGCAATGAGGGGTTCAGCTTTTCGTGGGAGCCGACCCAGATTTTCCTGGCAGGGCAGTTGGGCTACCTCTCTCCGCTAGCCTTTTTTGCCGCATTGGTTGTCTTTTATCAGCTTGGGAAACGAGCGTTTAATGAAAAGGATGAAAAAGCACTTTTTTTATTTACGATGGCAGCACCCTATCTCCTGGTATTTTCGCTGGCATGTATGCTGTCTCCGACCGGTAAGCCGCATTGGCCAGCTATGGGTTATATCACTCTGTTCTGCTCACTGCCCTGGTTCTGGAAAGAAAAATGGGTTCAGGGTCGCTGGTGGATGAAACTTCTGGGCCCCATTCCGTTGATTGCTCTGTCTTCCGCTTTCACGCTGCTGCTGCTGACACAGTCTGTCTACCCGGTGATCAAGATGACGCCACCACGCCTGGATCTGACCAATGATCTCTATGGATGGCCGGAGACCGGCAAGGTTGTGCAGGCCGAGTATGATCGTCTTTCCCGGGATCAACCGACGATCGTGATTACCCGACGACTGAACATGGCGGCCCCATTGCGTTTTTATACACCTGGGAATATCCCTGTGTACTCAATTTCGGGTGTAAATGAACAGTACGACATCTGGGGCAGGGGAACCCTGGAAAACCATCCAAAGGGCGGCAACGGAGTGTACGTGGCCGACAGTCGCTTTACTCCCGGGAAACTGGAGCGGTTTGGATTTAAAAGGACAGAAGCACTTCCACCCATCAATGTGGTTCGGGCAGGAAGGGTTGTGAAACAGTTTTTTGTTTTTAGGCTCTATGATTTTCAAGGTGTTAAGTAGGAATATTCAGCTGACGAGTATTTATCTGGACAGTTTTGAGTTTTCCCCGTCTTGCCGGACTTGATCCGGCATCCAGGCAAGCTGTACGCTGTAACTATACTGGATTCCGTGTCAAGCACGGAATGACGGCACTCAAGAGCGTCTTTAAACATAAGTTCAGCTATTTACAAGAGAACCTTAGACTCTCAAGTTAATATGAATGTAAATTTTGTGCGTAAAGTGGATTTCTGGACGGGTGTTCCACTCTGTTTCATCTTGTCCATCTTCAATAGTGTGGTTCGCTTTTTTACCAGTTCCAAAAATCTGGCTTCCCGAAATGTTCTGTTTATTGAGTTGTCTGAAATGGGCAGCGCAGTTCTGGTGGATCCGGCCATGAGAAAAATCAGGGAGCAGATTTCAGCAAATCTGTTTTTTGTGATCTTTGAAAAAAACAAGCCGAGCCTGCAGCTGCTGAACACGGTACCGGATCAGAATATCTTCTGCATCCGGGATAACTCCCTCGTCAATGGCGCCATCGATGTCCTGCGATTCCTGATCTGGACCCGGAAGAACCATATTGATACGGTAATCGACCTGGAACTGTTTGCCCGGGTGACGGCACTGTTGACAGTGCTCTGCGGTGCGAAAAAGCGCGTAGGATTTCATGCTTTTCATAATGAGGGGTTATACCGGGGGAACTTTTTAACACATAAGGTCAGCTATAATCCACACATTCATATAGCCAAGAACTTTGTGGCTCTGGTGAATGCTGCCATGGCTGAAGAACAGGAGATGCCCTTTTCGAAGGTGGAGATTCCCGATGATGACGTCAGGCTGGAAAAAATTACCATCGACGATGAGCGAAAAACCGCTATGCGGGAAAAGATCAGGGGGCTGAATCCAATATACAATCCCGAGGTGCACAAGCTGCTGGTGATTAATCCCAATGCCAGCGAGTTGCTGATTCAGAGACGCTGGATGCCGGAGCATTATTCGGCACTGATCCGGAAAGTGTTGAAGTATTTCCCGGATATCGTGGTTGTCATCACAGGGGCTCCTGGCGAAAGGGAAGAGGCTGAATGGTTGAAGGACAGTGTTTCCAATGATCGCTGTACCAATATTGCAGGTGAACTGGTTTTTCTTGAGTTGCCCGCGCTCTATGCCATCTCGCACTGTATGGTGACCAACGATTCCGGGCCCGGGCATTTTTCTGCTGTCACTGATCTGCCGACCTTTGTCATTTTTGGACCGGAAACGCCAAAACTATATGGCTCACTAGGTAACTCCCGGCCCATTTATTCCAACCTGGCTTGTTCTCCCTGTGTCAGCGCCTCGAATCACCGGAACACACCTTGTACAGACAACCAGTGCCTCAAAGTGATCAAACCGGATAATGTATTTAATATCATTCAACCGGCTCTAGTGTCTGATACGTTGATCCAGCTATAGATGGCTGCCTGCACCTGTTTTAAGGTTTATTGACTTAGGGTCGGCTTAAATATTACTCAAGTGTTTCCCATTAGTGTAAAAGGAAACACGTTGACGCGGCATTCTGTCGGCAAAATGTCTGGTCTTTATGGGACTTTTGCAGCCAGCTTATGCCAAGTTATTTTTGTACGATCCCTTAACTTACGCATCTCCTGCTTGAAAAAACGAATGGTCGCAACAATCAAAAAACATCCAGGTCTGTCCATATTGTTGGCAGCGGTTTTTATCTCCCATTCGGTATTGGCGGTTATACCACCGCTTTTTTCTGATGAAACCATTTTCTGGGAATGGTCCCGGCACCTGGACTTTGGCTATTATGCACATCCACCCATGACCGGTTGGCTGATCGCTCTGGTGACGGGTATTCTGGGGACGTTTCAATACACAGTCCGGTTTACCTCCATTGTGCTTCACTTGGCAACCATCGGTTTCCTTTATTATTTGGCTATTGAGATCACCAGCCGTCAGAAGGTGGCACTGCTGTCCGCGATTCTTTATGCCTGCCTTCCGCTCTCCCTGATTTTGGGGACTGCTATCACAACAGACAGCGCGTTGATTCTATTTTTTACGGCTGCAACTGTTTTTGTGCGAAAGGCCATTATCGATGAGAAGACCCGGTACTGGTATTACGCTGCCATTGCCTGCGGAGGTATGTTGTTGACCAAGTTCATGGCAGTCTTGTTTTTTCCCGGAGTGTTTTTATTCCTGCTACTCAATCCCGTCTACCGGAACCGGATATTTACGAAGGAGCCTTACCTTGCCTTTCTGCTCTCATTTCTGATTTTTACCCCCTTTCTATACTGGAACATGACCCACAACTGGTTAACGTTCCAGTTTAACCTGGATCAACGCCAGAAAAGTCAGGGGTTCGATCTGGTTAAACCGGTCAAATATGTAGCAGGTCAACTGTTGGCAGCATCTCCAGTTGTGTTTGTCCTGTTAGTCTCGGCACTGATCATCCTGCTGATTCGCCTGATTCGGAAGCGGGGTGGCGAGGCTGAGGAGAACAGATACCGGCAGTCCATTCTGCTGCTGTTGAGCATCACCATTTTCCCCCTGGTGTTCTACCTGCCGATCTCATTTCTGGCAGATATCGGAGCGCATTACACGGCTATCATCTATCCTGTCGCGTCGATTCTGCTTGTGATCTGGCTGATGTCTGACGGGACAACATTGACTGGCGTGATGAAACCCAGGGCAAAATGGTTTTATGGGACCGCAGTTGTCATCTCCGGACTGATGTCACTTGGAATTTTGTTGCTGATTGTCTTTCCCAAATTGCTCCCCGACCGGATGATTTATACAAAGGCTCTTTATGCGGATGCGCCTATTGTCTCACACTATTTCGGATGGCGGGAGGGTGGCAGGCGGATTGCTGAGATCAAGGCGGAGTGGGAACAAAAGCCGGAGGGCCTGTTTATGTCTTCGAAGGACTATGGACTCGCTTCCATGCTGGGATTCTATACTCCGGGGCATCCCCAGTTCTATCTGATGAACGTGGATAAAAACGTTGTACACGGCAAAAGCTTTCTGTTATGGGAGATAGGACAAAAAAAACTGGGGGCCAATACGGTCTACGTATCGGATACACCCGATTCGTATCGATCGAGATTGACCGGATTCTTCAAACAGATTAAACACCTGTCGCCACTTATAATCAGGGATGATGACGGCAGAATCCTACGAATTTTTTACGTTGCGATAGGCATTCATTATTTAGGCGGTGAACCGGACAATCTGTCCCTGTGGTAACAGGAAAACAGCAATGCTTCTTTTTTTTTATATCGTTAAGGAACTGGTTTTCCCCTTTCTACTGGCGACGGGGGTTATATCATCCATCATGCTGATGGACCAGATATTTCAGTTCGTTCCTTTCCTGCAGGCTTCGGGACTGGAACTGAGTTCTGTCGTTCAAATGATTCTGTACTCAATCTCACCCATCCTTTTGATCGTCTGTCCGGTCAGTGTTCTAATCGGTGTATATGTCGGGATTAACCGGATCTCTTCGGATTCTGAACTGGTAGTGATTCGTGCATCGGGTGTTTCCATTGCCTACATTTTTAAACCGGTGCTGTTTGTCGCGGTTCTGATTGCGGGAACGGTAATGGTCCTGGCGTTTTACGTCAGTCCCTTAGGCATGTCCAGGTTGGAAGAGTTAAAGTTTAATATCCTGAAGAAGCACACGAAAATCCAACTCTCGGTCAACCGGGTCAACGATTTTTTCGGGAAAAAGCTGATCTATATTTTTGAAAAGGATGGTGATTTGATGCAGGGGATCTTCATCGCTGATCATAATATGACGGAGAACTATACGGTGATTGAGGCAAATCGGGGCAGAATTTATTTTGATGATAAAAGCCAGAAGGTGCTGTTCCGACTGATCGACGGCAATATTCACAGTGATCTGGGCGAAGAAGGGTATCGGATGATCAAGTATGATCAATTGGATTATGATCTGGCACCGCCTGGAAGGGATCGCAGCAATCTGCCTGCCCGATTCCGGAATAGCGAGGGAGATACCAGAGAGTATAAAACCGATGCCGAGCTGACAGTGGATGAGCTGGTGGAACGGATCAGCAGAACGCCCAGAAACAATTCACTTCTATTCGATTACCAGGACGAGTTGCACGGCCGAATCGTCACGGTTTTATCCTGTATCTGTTTTGCCGTTTTTGCACTGCCGATGGGGATTTTTGATCCACGAAGTCCGAAGGCAGGGAATATTATCTATATGCTGGCAGTGTTGATTATCTATTTTCTGATCTTCGCTCAGGCAAGATCACTATTGCTGCGGGGAGAGGTTCACCCGTCTGCGCTCTATCTTCCGCTGCTATTTGCGCTCGGGCTTGGATTTATCCGCTATTACAAGGTTAATCACAACTTTGGATCCATCCTGGAAGCCTTCCGTCTCAGGAAACGACTGAAAAAGCCGTAACCCTGCTCTACCTACTTGTAAATCCGATTGTTGAGAAGTCCGTTTTGAACCGTCTGCAGGTAGGCTCTGAAGGCTGTATCGATATCCGGACGAGGACGTTGGTCGATGATGTTTTTACGATTTTTCCAATCTCCAGTCAGCTGGTAGCGGCTGTCCGGTACCATATTGGTATATCGCGATACCAGACCGTCCTGAAACCAGAGGATGAATGATCCATTAAAGTGCATGGCAAATCCGCTGCCTGGCTCAGCTGAGAGCATGGATTTGCCAGCGGATGCGTGAATGGGCGTCAGCCCCAGATAGTCCATGATTGTCGGCAACAGATCCGTCTGCGAGCTTATGATATCATTTTCACCCGGTGGAATCTGGCCGCCGGGGGTGTAAAGAATCAAAGGCAGGCGGGCGCTGTCTGCGTAATGGTTCGGCTTTGTCACCGAGACATGATCCGAGGTGATGATGTAAAGTGTATTCTCGTACGTGTCCAGTGTCGCTGCTTTCCTGAAAAATTCACCCATGGTCCAGTCAGTGTAGCGAAGGACGTTCCGCCACTTTCGGTTAGGGGTCCCCTCTTTATACACCAGCCATTTTGCATCCGGAACGTTGTGGGGAGTATGTGTGGTGCAGGGCTCGACAATCGCCAGGAATGGCTCTTTCAGCTCCTTGATCTCTTTGTGGAATCGATCGAAGACATACTCATCCCATAAACCCCAGGTGTGGGATTTTTCCTCGAAGTTCTCAAAATCGTTCTGGTTAAGCATTTTCTGTACGCCCATGGACTTCATGAAGGAATCGATACTGGCACTGCCTTCAAAATATCCCGATAAAAAGAGCATGTTATAGTCCAGTTTCTTCAAAACTCGTGGAATGGAGAGCATGGCGTTCTGGACAAAGGGCGAATTGATCAGCGTGATTGACGGCAGGGCTGGGATGGACGAAATAAGGGCTCCGAATCCCTGGGTGGTATAAAGACCGACTCCAAAAAAACGGGTGAACCTCAGCCCTTTAGCGGCAATCTGATCAATGTGGGGGGTGTCGCTCGTAATAGCCGGGTTGAAACTGCCGGTCCACAGGGCGGGAATCCCCTCCATGATGATGATGACAACATTGGAAAGCGGTCGCTTATAGGGTGAGTGGGAAACGGATCTGCGCAGCAGCGGGTAATTCGGGTCCAGAAATATGTCTTCGGGCAATGCTACCAGTTTTTGGACGGTGGTTCGCGCACGGTTGCTGTCCATTAGCTCCAGTTTCTTTACCCGGTCCCTGACCATTGAAACCCCGACGGTGTATGGGGCGTTCAAGGTCAGGTTCCCCAGTTGTACATGCTGGTTGCGGAAGGCAAAGTTCTCGTCGGTGGGTTTACTCTGTAAACCGCCTCGACCGATGATTGCCAGTCCGACAAATACCACTGGGATGACCAGCAAGTGCCAGATTAGACCAGATTTTCTATCGGGGATAGCACGAAGACGTTTCCAAAATCGGAACCAGCCAAAAGAAATCAGTCCGATAATAACCAGGTAAAGAATAATCAGGGTCAGGTAGCCAGAAAAAGCCTGTCGCACAGCACCTGGCAGATCATTGAATACCAGTGGTACCTCAAATGAGAGATGCCGTTTGATGATGGGATAGTACCCCAAATCGGCAATGTAAATGGATACATAAAATACCAGCACCGGAAGCGTCAAAAAGAAGAACAGGCGGTTGACCCATCGATTGTCGCTCCAGTTTCCGAACAAAAACAAAAAAAAGCAGATAAGCCCCATGGTTTGAGTGATTACCACCAGATCAAACCGAATACCGGCCAACAGGGAAAGCAGGATTTCCCCGATGGGAAATCCCTCAAAAATCTTCCAGTGGTAAGTCAGAAATCCAATGCGGGCAACTGAAAACAGGACAGTCAGCAGAACAAGGACTGCAGCCAGTGTTAAACTATTTTTCTTGATCATCAGGTATCGTGAATGCGAACCGTATAATGGGTGGTCAGGAGTAGGTCCTCTTTACTAACACTCATGCATTTTCCAAGCACAACGAAACATGAAAAACCGATATTGCCCTCTACGTCACTCCAGCGAAAGCTGGTATCCAGGTTAGCGAATCAATGACGTTTCTGGATTCCGGGTCAAGCCCGGAATGACAAGGGTTAAAACTGGTCGTTACATTCGTTTTTCATATTAACACTCATGCCATTCAAGGCACAACGAAGGATGGAAAAAGACTAAGATCAGTGTCCGTGTCTCTGTGGTAGGTGTTTCTCATATTAACTATTCTGAACCAACTATGAGAAGGTAATTCTTGATCGAGATCATATCTTCCTGAATAATTGTGAAACCATTGTGTCAGGCTTGCCCGTAACGTAAGAGTATAAAGCAGGATTCATTACGGTTTTATCACGATGGAGAACTTAACGGAATTTTATGAAGTGGATTAAGAACAGAGAGACCAAGGATACAGGCTATACACTTTTTCTGTATACCTGTGTTGTCTCATGCATTGTTTTCATCTCATCACTTGTTTATTTTTCAAGCGACCTGTTCCTGAACAGCTTGCCGGAGGTGTTGTATACGTTTGCCACGATATTTTTCAACCCGTTCTACATCCTCTCTTTCCTGTTTTTGCTCCTTTACCCCCTGTTTAAACTGTTGCCAGGGCTCCTGTTCCGGGGATTGCTCTTCCTTCTGACCGGCTCCTTTTTTACCTATCTGTACATCGAAAAGCTGGTCTTTGATCAGTTCAAGTTTCATGTGAACAGTTTTGTACTCACCATCCTGCGGCAGCCGGATGCCATGGAGGTTCTGGGGGTTGGTAAGCTTGAAATGACATTGATGTTACTGGCGATTCTCGTCGGGAGTACCTTTTCATGGGCGATTTACGCTGTACTTAGCCGCTCTCCCCTGCCGGGCTGGTTGTCCGTCAAACTGCACGGTAAGTTGCGTAAATCAGCATTCATCTTATGTATTTTCCTGATATTTACGGCTGATAAAACCATCTACGCCTGGTACCTGTACACCCGAAATTCGGCGATATATCTGCTCGCCAACGATGTTCCTCTTTACATTCCGTCGCAGATGGGGACTTTTTTTGAAGATCTTGGATATAAGCCACCGAAGTCGGACGCGCCATCGCTGAAAATTATCAAGAATCGCGTAAACTATCCCCTTGAACCCTATCAGCCTGCAACTGGAAATCAGGAGAAGCGGCCCAACATTATTCTGATGATGTCGGATGCCCTCCGGCCGGACATGATCAATTCCGATGTTATGCCGGTAACCCATCGATTTTCGCGGGATAAGGCGATTAATTTTAATCGGCACTATTCCGGCTCAAATGGCACAACCCAGGCGTTGTTCACTCTATTTTACGGGTTGCCATCCCGTTATATGGATTTTTTCTCGCGGGCGCAGGTCTCTCCGATATTCTTCGATGCTCTGTTGGCAAACAACTACCAACTGGCCCTCATTTCATCAAAAAGTCTGGGCTGGCTGGGTACTGATCACTTGGTGTTCTTCAAGGTTAAGGACTACATTGAGGACGATCTGCACCCAAGCAGTACCAAGAGTGACGAGTTGGTAACTAGACGAGCGCTTGAAACAATTGACAGGCATAGTCTTGATACAAAACGGCCTCTGTTCCTGATGGTCTTTTATGATTCAACCCATCTGCCCCATTTTCAGCACGAGAAGTTCAAAAAATTCAAACCGGACAATCCCAGCCTGATATTCAATGCCAAATCAGCTGAAGATCGTCGACGGGGCCTGAATGAATACCGGAACGCCGCCAATTTTATTGACTCCCACTTTGCCCGCATATTGAAAAAGCTGGAGGGGAAAGGATATTTCGAGAACTCAGTCATCTATGTGACCAGTGATCACGGCTCTGAAAAATATGAGCATGGTCACTGGGGGCACGCTAGTGCGTTTACCAACGAACAACTGCAGGTTCCGTCAATTCTATACTTTCCAGGCTGTCAACCCCAGGACATCAACCGTTTGACCTCACATGCCGATGTGGTGCCAACCCTGATGA
>JAOZRE010000320.1 GCA_029940215.1 bacterium
AGCCTCTTTAAATAAAAACTGCTAGTTTCTTCTCTCTGACGACAACTTTTTGCCAGTATCAGGTCGCCAGTCTGACCTTATCAAAATCAAGCTCCAGTGGAGTCGCCCTACCAAAAATACTGACCAGTACGATCAGTTTATTGTGCTCTCGGTCAACGGTATCGATGACACCATTAAACTCGGCAAAAGGACCTTCAATAACCACAACATTCTGACCTGCTGAAAAGGTTGAATCAATTTCAGCCTGCTTAACACCACTTTGAATCTGTTCTCTGATGTCGGCCAATTCCTTTTCCGGTACCGGTAGCGGGCTTTTCTGGTCGCCGCCAACGAAACCTGAAACACGGGGAATGTCGCACAACAGATGCCATAGATCATCAGTCAGGTTCATCTTAATCAGAATATAACCTGGAAAATAAGTCACATGGGTTGTCCGCGCCTTTCCCTTCTTCTTGGTGGTGACCTCTTCGGACGGGATAAATATCTCTTCGATCAGGGGTTCCATCTTTCGGGCTTTAAGCTGCTTTTCGATCAGAAGTTTGACCTTCTGCTCGAATCCGGCGTATGCCTGAAGGATATACCACTTGTTTTCATCCGTCATGTTTGGTCCTATCCGATGATCATTTTAACCAGACCTGATAATCCAAAATCAACCATCCCCAGAAAGACTCCTATAATTGCCACTACGACCAGAACAACGCCAGTCTGCTTCAATGTCTGCTCTCTGGATGGCCATGTTACTTTTTTGAACTCGGCCCTGACTTCCGTGAGAAACTTCCTGAATCTTTTAAACATTTACAGTATATGGGCAAATAGTGTTGAGACAGTATAACTTTGGATACAGAATGGCAGGCCAGGAGGGATTCGAACCCACAACCACCGGTTTTGGAGACCGATGCTCTACCAATTGGAGCTACTGGCCTACTCTTATTTCGCTTCTTTGTGTACGGTGTGCTTGCGGTCGAACCGGCAATACTTCTTGATTTCCATCTTGGCCGGTTTCAGTTTTTTGTTGCGCGTCGTGCTGTAATTCTTCCGCTTACATTCGGTACACTGTAGTTGGATGATATCTCTCATTGTTTTTCTATATGCTCTGTGGAGCCCGGGAGCAGGATTGAACTGCCGACCTCTTCCTTACCAAGGAAACGCTCTACCACTGAGCTACCCGGGCTCTTGGTAGCTGTGCGCAATTGCTGGTGGGGAGAGGAGGATTCGAACCTCCGAAGGCTGAGCCGACAGATTTACAGTCTGTTCCCTTTGGCCACTCGGGAATCTCCCCGTCAATTAAACTGGTGCTGGCTGGAGGATTCGAACTCCCGACCTGCTGATTACAAATCAGCTGCTCTACCAACTGAGCTAAGCCAGCTTTTTTTTAATGTAAAAGTACCAATCTAGGATAGACCTCTAATATTGTCAATATAAATTATTCAAATTTGTTATCAACTAATTGGGAAAACCTTGATATGACAATGGAGTATTCACATTCTGGTTTAGTTGACTCCTCAACTTCGTGTCCCATTACCTGTTATACATCCTTATGTTACCCTTCTGGAAAAGGGGGGTGTTGGACAGGGGACCTGACATGCAGTAGCATGAAACCAGAACGCAGCGGATGTCGGCTGTTCTTGGCTTGAGGCCGACCATTGTTGCCAGAACCGTTAGTTAATGACAACGAATTCAACCCACGCAGATTAATATGTCCAGCGAACAACCAGAATCATCATCCGGCTTTAAATCAGGGTTTGTTACGCTTCTGGGTAAACCGAACGTGGGCAAATCCACCCTGCTGAATCGTCTGATTGGGGAGCATATTTCAATAACAGCAGACAAACCTCAGACGACCCGTAATCGAATCCGGGGGATTGTGTCAGATGATGCCTATCAAGCAGTGATACTTGATACTCCAGGTGTCCATATGCCGCAAAATGAGTTGCACAGGCGAATCGTCAGCTATGCCGTTCAGTCGATTCGGGACTCAGATCTGGTGTTTTTTCTGACCGAGCCGCTTGCAAAAGGACAGCGTTCCATCTCCAGCGATGACGCTCTGGTTCTGGAGCATCTCTCGGCCTATTCAGCCAATGTTATCCTTATTCTCAACAAGGTAGACCTCTGTCGGCACGAGGAGATTTTAAAATCAATAGTCTTGCTGAACGAGGCGTTTCAATTCACTGAAACTGTCCCTGTCAGTGCTTTAAAGGGTACCGGTGTGGATATTCTGAAGGGCTTTTTCACCAAGTATCTACCTGAGGGGGTTCCTTACTTTCCCGTCGGCCAGATGACAGACACACCGGAAAGGGAGATTGTGGCGGAACTGGTTCGGGAGCAGCTAATGAGATTATGCTTCCATGAGATTCCTTACGGGGTTGCCGTATTTGTGGATGCATTCAAGGAAGAAAACAAATTGATCAGGATTTTTGCGACTATTTATGTGGAGAGGGCAGCACACAAGAAGATAATCATCGGGAAGAACGGTGCTATGTTGAAGCGGGTTGGAACAAATGCCCGTGTCAAAATTGAACACCTCCTGGGGATTAAGGTATTCCTGTCACTGCATGTTAAAACTGCAAAAAACTGGGTGAATAACCCCAAAAGGCTTTCTGAATTTGGATACAGTGAGCAATGAGATATATCACCGAGGCCCTATTCCTCGGCCTGCTTTCTAATACATTGACCAATAGATCTGGGTTGGCAGATCGACCCATCCATCCACTGCGCGCCTGAAAAATCGGCTCCGGCAATTTTTGCTCCATCCAGATTTGCCCCTTTGAGAGTTGCCCTGATAAAGGTGACGCCGATCAGATTTGCCTCCGCAAGGTTAGCCCCTGTCAAGTTCATGTTGGATAATTTTGCGTTAACAAGATAGCAGCCGGGGCAACTGTTTGTCTTGACCAGGCGGTATGCATTTTTCTTGACGTTAAACTTTTCAAGGGCCTTTAGTCGACTGCTGCTATCGTAAGCACTAAGAGAGTATGTTCCAATGCTGCCGAATATGATCAGCAGGAATAAGAGAAGTGATTTTTTTGTCATAGGGATATCTCTACAAATGGTAAGTGTGGTAGTTCGCTCACTAAGTTTTACTGCATCTGGTTAATAATACCCTCAAGCATGGATGCATTGATTCTCTTTTCGTAGTTCTTATCTTTTTCTCTTCCTGACTGAATGATTCGGTTTTTGGGCAATGGGTTGAGTTTTTTATTCAATTCAACAATTGCTCGAATGGCATCGGGTTTCAGGTTTTTTTTCTGCGTTGATTGAGAAGATGCAATTTTCAGGCACAAGAGGTTATGGATGCTCTGGCTGTCCAGACTCATTTCCAACAGGTCTCCAACAACAATGGTCCGGGCTTGAAAGACTACCTTACTGGTGAATATGCCCGGGCTATCCTGTTCGATGGCATTTTTTAAATCGCCAACGGCATTTTCTATAGCCGCTTGTTCATCGTCACTCAAGCTCAGTTTGATGCCGCTCAAGTCACCACTTTTTTCCAGCGCTTGAATGATCAGAAGCTTTTGCGGGGGAGTTAGTTCCATTATGTCGAACAGGTTCTTATAAAGGGTTCCCATATCCGCTGAGTAGTTTGACTCGATCTCTCCTGCGATGAACTCCGGTAAGTTGGTCACAAACTCTCCACCCGGCTCAATATCTGTAATCGTCTGTATGATGTATCTGGCGGAAATGGCAAGATTCAAGGTTTTCTCTTTCGACACCTCTTTAAACAGCGCATTGAGTCTTTCCTTCTGTTGGCTCAGTTCATTCTTTGACGTCTGACGGATGCTCTTGATCTTGTCTTCCAGTTTCAGTTTGAAGGTCTCAATGTCCTTGGTAACGGCGTCGACTGTTTCCTGCTGCTTCATCCGTTTGTATTTCCCGAGCTTTTTCTCCATGTCACGGAGTTTTTTACCGGCCATTTTGCGAATCTCTTCGATCCGCTTTACTTCCAGTTCATATTCAGATTTAATACGCTGTTTAAACCGTTCAAGGATCTGGTATTTAGCTTGCCTCTTGTTTGCAGCATACGCAACCAGGGATCGCATCAGTTGCATGAGAGCAAACTGTCTTGTGGGCAGTTCAATGATCCTGTCCATCTCTTCATTAAAGGCCTCTGCCTGTTCGAACTGGGGATCCTCCTCCTCAAGAGTGATGATGGGACGACCAATGGCCAGTATATACTGCTGCAAAAACTCTCCCCATTTTGAGTCTGCTTTCGGGGGACTCTCCAAGTCAAAGCTGATTTTTAACTTGTCGAGTAACTGCAGGTTATAGTTGTAGCTTTCATAGATCCCCTCCTTGGTTTTCAACTTTCTCTTGAGGGGCTCCTGAAGCTTTTTTTCGACATGCTCCAGATACGGTACCCGAAACGCTTTTCTGGAGTGATCGGTTTCGAAAGAACCAAGAAAAACGACACGGTTTTCAGCGGCCTTGGAGAGAGCGGGCTCGAAAATATTGGTGATATACTGGATGGCGCCAAAGGAAGCAGTTGAGGTGATCAAGGTTAAATAGTAGCGGACCAGAAAAACCTCAATAGCCTGGTAAATAAAGTCGTACCAATACAGGGTCTGGATCTGTGAATCAAAACTCTCCACACTCATGGCATCGTCAAAGGAATCGGCATCAGTGGCAACGTCCTTTGACAGGGATGCCTTGCCGAATTTGAATGGGATGTAGATATCACTCAGTGTCTGCAAATCTGCTTTAAGAGGTTCAAAAGCAGCAACGATATCCTGGTGGCTTGATTCCCTGTTGATGTTTCGCAGGTAAAGTGTCAGCTTTCGGGTGTCCCAGTTATCGGGAATTGCGTAATAGGCGGCTACTTTAAAATAGAGTTTTGCGATGAGTCCTTCGGTGTGTCGCTGTGTAGCCGTTCCCTTATCTCGAATTCTTTGTGCGGGTGTCAAAAACTTCAAGGGCGTCCACGAAATGATCATGGCATCAAATTCAGATGTCAGAGCTGGCAGGTCCTCTCCTTCTGCGGCCTCGGGTAATTCAGGTATACCTTCTTTAATTCCCGCATACTTTTTTAACTCTTTGGCGCACTCCTGGTATGCAAATCTGTAAAGCTTTTTGGTGTTCTTGGTGGTGAATCTCAGTGCCGAACGGGTGGCTTTCATCTGCTCCATAAGGGAGGCTTCTTTGAAAAGCTTCAGCCCTTTGTCACCCTGTTTAATTTTCCGGTAATACATCCACTTAGCCCCCAGCATTTGGTGAGCTATCAATTTCAGCAGATACATCTGATCTTCGGGAGACTGATTTTTCAGATCTTTTATAGAGCTTGACGTGTTCAGCATTATTAATTGGTTGCTATTGTTTTCGGGTCAGTTGCCGATACCAGAGTTAACTGTCACCCGGATTGATCAGCCCTGACTTGGAAATACTTACCGTGGGTTCCTTTATAGTCGAGTTTTCAGTCTTTTGAGATTCACTTACAGAGTACAGAACGAGTTCTGGAAAACGCTGGAACTGCCATGTCAGTGACAGATCGGAAGGAATACGGCCAGTATCATTCCGATTAGCTGTTAGACGGCTGCGGTGGTAATTGCCTATCCTGCGTGCTGATGGACTGGTCCAGTTTATAACTCGTTGGATCTACGA
>JAOZRE010000321.1 GCA_029940215.1 bacterium
TCTGGGTTCCTGACTGGTCAGGAGTCTACAGACCTGACAAAAACGCCGAGTGGTTGAACAGAACCTTTCAAAAGGCTGGAAGGATGAAACTGGGAGAGAGTCTATTACAGAAAATCTTGATGGGAACTGTTGAGGCCGGCTTTACCAGAGAGCAGGTTGAACTGACGCTGGGAGAGCCGGTCGAGAAGAGACACCTTGATAACGACAGGCAGGAAGAGTGGCAGTACAAAGGGCGAAAAATCGTCTTCGAATCAAATCGCGTACTGCGAATATTGTGAAAACGGATTTAACTACGGTCGTAAAAGAGATCTGGTAGCCAACGAAGGTATCATCTGGCTGATTTCGCACATCGAAAGCCAACATCCTCCCATCCATAAGTCGGGAGGCTGCTGCCTCTGAACCAGCCAACGGCATTGCTCCTCGATTGTGCCCACGAACCACCTCTGATGACCCGATAACCTTTCGTTTTTAATCGATACTGACTTCCCGGATAAGGCTTCAGATAGTCCGCAACCCATTCACGAACATTACCGGCCATGTGTTGAACACCGTAGATGGATACGTCCTTGTTGATTTTTGAGACCTGCAGTGGCGATAAACGGTCTGATTCAACCGTTCTTGCGTAGTTCGGATAGAAGGTATTGCCCGACCAGGGGTATGACCTTCCCTTCTCACCCCGAAATGCCTTCTCCCACTCAACCTCTCTTGGCAGGCGTTTCCCCATCCTTTTACAATAGAGCCTGGCATCATTCCAGTTTACCTTGACCACCGGCATCCTCTCCTTTCCATTGGAAATTTTTCCCCCTGGCCAGGATGGAGGGGGACGGTGTTTGAACTTTCTGACAAATCGCTGGTAGTCGAAGTTTGACACCTCGGTTCGGTCGATATAAAACGCCTTTACCGGGACTTCATAAGCTGGTGCCGAGATTGGAGGCCCACCGTTATATCCCATAATAAACAATCCGGCTGGAACATATGCCATTTTACCACTTTTCTTGGTTTTCCGGTTTCGCTTTGTTTGCGACTTAACTTTCTGATCATTGAAGCGTATGGTTTTCCCCCATACCATCACGCCATTGAATATGTTCAGCATCCTCAGAGAGGCCACATAGAGCCCTGGTTTCTTTGTAATCCCGCCATAAATGAATGCGTCTACTCCGTATAACTCACCCATCTGCTTTGCCTTTTTCTCATCTATAAAATCAGCCATATTAAGCTTTTGCTCTTCGAGAATCAGTTGCAGATTTTCCCTGTCAACAACCTGAAAATTGCCATCTTTTGTAATGGCGACTGAAAGGTAATCCACTACCTGGTTTGAATCAAATTCGGATTTAATTCCCCAGAAGCTGATCTGCCTAATTCTGGCATCCAACAAGCGGTCAAGATTGCTCCTGAGCGACTCATTGACCTTATCGGTGAGTTCTTTCAATATCAAAGTGTTGGGCGACGGCTCCTGCAGATGGAAAATCTCAGCCCAGGCCAGGGCGGAGCTCTCCACATCAATAGCCTTCAACACAATGGTATCTCCATAATAGCGTCCATAGATAAACAGATCTACACCTGCCAGTTTACCCAGCGTTTTATACTTATCCTGGGAAACCATCCCGGTCAGGTTGAATTTCTGTTCCCTCAGAATCAATTGCAGTTTTCTACGGTCAATTAACTGAAATCGCCCCTCTCCAACAATCTCGTTCTCAGTATACTCAATCAGCTCTTTGACTATCTCTTGTCTCATGGGTCCCTGAATCTGGGAAAAAGCGATGGTAGTATACTTTTGAGGGGAAACCTGACGCAGGGAAACGGCAATCTTTTTTGCAAGCTCGGTGGTATTAATGGCAAACAGGTCGCTCATAAGCAGAAAACTACCTATAAAAAGAATGAGCCTCAGGCACGCGGGTTTCATTACGCTGGCTTTCAATTTCATTTTTATGTACATGGGTAACAGCTGCTGTTTTCACAATTGTCGAAAAGGCACCAAATATGACAAATTGCTATAAGCAACGGCGGGTTTGTATCGATTCGGCACCCTGTAAGACCATCATCCCGCTTTCGTCTTCAGATTGCGGTCAATGTATTTTGTTGGAAATAATCGAAAATATATCGTAAACGGCTGATTTTCGCAACATTCATCAATCAGGAAGTTCAAAGATGCCCCTTTTCATTGTAGCTGTTCCTATCGGACACCCCGACGATATCACCTTGAGAGCCATAAAGACCCTCCAAAAAGTTGATTTCGTTGTTTGCGAAGAAGCGAAAGTCGGACGTCGGCTTCTAAAACAACTGGATATCGAAAAACCCCTTTATCTTTTGAACGAACATGATGAAGAGGAATCATCTGACGAGATCATCCAACTGTTGCATAAAAACCAGAGTGGTGCCTATTTTTCAGATGCAGGAACGCCACTGTTCGCTGACCCGGGAACCTATCTGGTCAACCATTGCCACCAGTTTGGGATACAGGTCATTCCCGTTCCTGGAGCATCATCTTTGACAGCGGCATTATCAGTTGCCGGAGTTAACACCAGACAATTTTATTATGCAGGTTTTCTGCCACGCGTTCCAGCTGAACGCAGGAATGCCATTCGCAAACTGAGGCATTTTGAATGCCCAGTTATCATCTATGATACCCCATACCGCCTGCGTGCCCTGCTGGACGATATCAAGACTGAGCTGTCCGCAAAAACAAAGACCGTCCTGGCGCTTTCACTGACCCAAGCGGGTGAGCGCATCCTGACAGGAACCCTTGCTGATATCATTGTAGATGTAAACGCAAACTACTCAAAGCGGGAATTTGTTCTGATTATCGAGCCCTCCAGCCCCCATAAACCGGCCAGACAGATGCAGAAAAAAACCAGACGGAAAAATACAGGCAAGTACAATTGAACACTGGAGTACATTATCTCTTTTTGCTGACAAAAGTCTGATACAACATCACTACAAAACCGAGGGAGATTAAGTCATCGGCCAGATTGTTGACAAAAAAACCGGTGTCATAGAAATGAAAATACATGTAGTCCGTCACACTCTGCCTCAGGACCCTATCTATCAGATTTCCGACTGCACCGGAAATTATCAGTGAAAAGCCCCACTTTTCCCCGAATACCAGTTTTGCCCAGTTACGATAGAGGTAAATACAAAGGATCAGGACGACTAAAAGTGAAACCCCGGCCAGCAAAGGTATTCGAATCAGATCAGGCAGGTCTGAGAGCAGACTGAACGAGATACCCTCATTCTCCTGATGGGTCAGATCGATCAGATGGGGAATCAATTCAACAGTACCACCCGACTGAAAATATGAACGGACCCAGATTTTTATCAACTGGTCCAGCCCTACTAAAAGGGCAATAAAGCCAATAAAAAATGCCATAATAACTATCAATAGACTGATTAAGCGTTAGATTTAACCTGCTTTGGAGCAGACCTTCAATAGAAGCATCCGTTTCCCCCCCCTTCCACAAGTCAGTTGGCGGTCTGGACACTGTTTTGACATTAAACAGTAACCAGAATCTGTCTCGTTGACAAGCCACATTCATGGCTGTTTTCCTCCAACGAACCAGAAAATAGACACATTATTTCAGTCATACCCGAAATATAATACCACTGATTCTGTTCTCTATCTTGCCTGATAATATCAATCTTGGTAGGATAAGAGTTTATATCGGACTTCTGCGGAACGGTTACCGAGGCGACTATCCATCTCGCTTTCGAATCTTCTATTAACCAAATTTGAGCGGCTTAACCGGAATAGCAACAACGGACAGGTTGATGGCACCAGTCTAATCCAGCATTTTCAGCTGGAAAACAGCTTCAAACAACCGGAAAGTAATTCATTTAGCTCAACAACAGCTGAAAAATAGTTAAAAAGTTGTTTTTTTTATTATTTCCCTTTGACAATCGATGTTGGATGAATATAAAAATAAACAGGTTCTTTAACTAGAAACAGCCCGGAATGACGGGAGGGAGAAGTCTTTCTGAATAAACGCCTTCTACCGGCAGTGTGCCGGGGCTAGCCTGCGGTTCGGGCAAAACAAATTGTGGTATCGAAATTTTCATCAGGAGAGCAATATGAAACTTCTTAAAAATAAACTTGTGCTTTTAACGCTTGCGTTGTTCATGGTTTTTGGAGCATCGTGCGACTCGGATAAGGACAAGCCCATCAAAATTGGTGTCGCCGGACCCCATAGTGGTGATCTCGCTCCATACGGAATACCGCCGAAACATGCTGTAGCACTGGCCGCTGAAAAACTTAACGCTGCTGGCGGACTGCTGGGAAGGAAAGTGGAAATCATCGCTGAAGATGATGTCTGTAAGCCGGAAGTTGCAACAAACGTTGCTTCCAAGCTGGTAGGTGAAGGCGTTGTTGCTGTTATTGGCCATGTTTGCAGTGGTGCCACAATTGCAGCTATGTCTGTTTACCGTGATAACAAGATTCCAGTAATCTCACCTTCAGCTACAAATCCTGACATTACTATGAGCGGTCAAAACCCGCTTTTCTTCAGAACGATTCCTCATGACGCTGCCCAAGCTGTTCTGCAGGCAAAATTTATCACCGAATACCTCAAGGCAAAAACAGTTGCGGTCATTCATGATAAAGGGGACTACGGAAAAGGCCTGGCAACACTGGTCAAGGAAAACCTGGAAAAAGCAGGTGTAAACATTGTGCTGTTCGAAGGTATCACACCGGGTGCTGTTGACTATTCAGCACTTGTTCGGAAAATCAAGGCCGCTAAACCTGAAGTAGTTGCATTTGGCGGATACCATCCTGAAGGTTCTAAAATTGTAACCCAGTCTAGAAAAAAAGGTATCAAATCACATTTCATCTCCGGAGACGGGCTGAAGGATCCCTCTTTTATCAAGATCGGCGGGCAATATGCTGAAGGATATTTTGTTTCTTCTCCTTCTGATATTTCAAATATTCCAGCTACCATCGAAGTAACAGCCGCCCTGAAAGAAAAAGGACAGCAACCAGGTAACTTTGGTCTGCAGGCACATGCTGCTTTTACAGCCATTGTCCATGCCATCGAGAAGACAGAGTCAACCGATCCTGACAAGCTGGCAGCTGCACTCAGATCTGACAGTGTTTCAACAACACTTGGTAATATCTCTTTTGACGAGAGAGGTGACGTTGTCGGCTCCGGCTTTGCTATTTACAAAGTTATGGATGGCAAATTTGCTGAGATCAACTGGTAACAGTTAAACTCGAACAAAGTCATACGTTACAATCATTATTTCCATAGTCCCGATGTCTTTCTTCAAGGTGCGGTCACCATCTTTACATGGACCGTTTACCTGCAAACGGCATCGGGATATTGGTTTTTATAGACCTGTTTTTTCGAATAGCTGACATCAGTCAGGTCAGCTGTTTCCTGTCAGTCCTTCTCTAATTCGCGTTATCACATAGATGCCTCGTGGATGGAGCTATAAGCTGACATTGTGAACCTTTGAGTTTAGATCCAATACTCTGATATGAGCGGAACAAACGATGTTTTACACTACTTCATAGAACTATTCTGTAGTGGTATGACGCGAGGCAGTATCTATGCCTTACTGGCGTTGGGTTATACCCTGGTCTACGGAATCATCGGGCT
>JAOZRE010000322.1 GCA_029940215.1 bacterium
GTCAGGGGGGATGTTCTCCAGATTTCGATGATATCATTGCCTGATACACCCCCCGCCCCCCCCTCAAGGGGGGATTTTGTTGCACCAGGCAGAGCCGAATGTCTCTGACCCCGCCCAAAGGACGGGGTTTTAAAACAGAAATAAATCAGTCCACTATATCCTAAGAGGTTCAAATCCTCTCACCCCGACCAGTAAAGTCAGACGGTTAGATTCACATCTCTTGACAAATTCATACCATGTGACTGACGGAATACTGACGTGAGTGGAATATTTGCAACAAAAATTAAAGATTTTTCAGGAATCAAGTATATCGTTAACAAACTGAATTATAAAAATATTTTCTAATTCAACAGTTCAGTACTTCCGCACCGTATCAGCTCGCAGGGCAGGGGCCGGAGGTTCAAATCTATTCTCTCCTACAAATCACTAATCCAGTCTTTCCAGATTGACATTCTGAGTTTTCGAAGTTAGGACATCATACAAGACACATCATTAGCAGTAGCATTTAAAATTCAACGCCAATTGGCCGTACCCCAACTCGCATTAGAATTTGATCAGACAAACCATGCTTGAAGAATTCATTCACCGCTTTGCGGATCTAAATGTAGCTCGGAACCAAAATCACTGGTCGACATTGACATTGAATAAAGCGCCACACAAAGCGTTCACTTTGTTATCTGTTATCGACCTGATAGCAATTGGATTTATCAGCGAAAACATGATGCCACCGGCTACAGAATTAGTTGAAAATTTTAACGACTACTGGAAATTGGTTATGCCCCTCAATAGAAGGTCAAGTATGGCGTATCCATTTCCCCGCCTGGCTCGGGATGACATTTGGACGCTAGTCCCCACTTCAAGCCAGAGTCTGCCGGTTAATATCGATTCGATATCCTCAATGTCAAAACTACGCCAAGTGTGCTCAGGAGCGGTCTTCTCCGATGATCTATTCAAGCATTTATGCAACTCGGCAGACCGAGAAGTGTTGCGGGGAGTTCTGCTGGAGAACTACTTTTCGGCTGAAATCCGATCGCTCATTGCAGAGCAAGGAATCATTAACCAAAAAAGCTTCACCTATGGCCAGCGGATCCTAAATTCAACGCAGCCGGATTCAGTCCATGAGCCGGAAAATGAATATGCTGAGAAGAAGATCCGGAAACAGGGTTTTCGAAAAGCTATAGTAAAACTTTACGATCATCGATGTGCTTTGTGTGGGATTCGATTGCTGACACCAGAAGGGCATACTATTGTTGAAGCTGCCCATATTATTCCCTGGCGAGAAAGCCAGGACGACAATCCAACGAATGGAATGGCTCTTTGTCGATTGTGCCACTGGTCATTTGACGAGGGGATGATGGGTGTTAATCCAGACTATTCAGTATTGGTTTCCAAACGAATACAAATCGATAATAATTTCCCGGGGCACATGAGCACCCTGATTGATCGGCAAATCATTAAGCCGGAGAACCCACAGTTTTTCCCAGACCCTACAAATCTGGAGTGGCATCGAAGCAACGTTTTTTCATAATGATAACAGGTATTAAGCATCGGCATTACCTTTATACCTGAGTTCCCGAATTATTGTAACGAGGCCGGCGGCATGACACCCAATTGGGTGTAGAGTTTTTCCTGCCGCTTTATTATTTCGCCTATTTGTAGCTGTTGCCGCGGCACTTCAAAACACTCAATGATGTCGAATTCATCTAAAACCTCTTGCATCGTGTAGTTCTTGAACAGCTCGTTTTCCTGCATTCTCCGAGTAATATAGGACAGATAGATGAGTGCAATGAATTGGACAAAGAGTTTCCCGTCGAGACTTTGCTCTGATGAGACAGCCATCCGGCGCATATTCAACCATTCTTTCAGGTTCATACTGCACCCATATATTTGGACAGATTTTTGGGGAGAAGACTATAGTATCCAATTTTCATAATAGTATTCTAATGGGCAATAAATCTATTGGTTAGAATCACCACAGTAGCCTTTTCTAAACGCTTCGACCAATTCTTTTACATTCTGAAACTTATCTCCACTAAATCTATAATGGTTACTGATCATATCTTCGATCAAACGATAGCGTTCCAGATCTCCGGTTTGCTCAGCCAATATTTTTGAAATTGCAACCTTCGTTCGCATACCCGAAATCCTCGCCGCATCTCTTCCTAATAATGTTGAGCTTGCTGTTTCATAATCATAGCCTTCAACTTGAATAATATCTGATTCTTCTTCGTAAAATTTCTCAGTGTTTCCAGCATCGATATATTTTCTCATCATAAAGTCAAGATCAATTGCATCTTTCTTACGATTCGGATAGTTGTCATCCCATGCTATCAGCTTCATGATGGCCAGCCCCGGAATTGAAGCAATATTGACCTTAAATTCAGGATCATTACGCAGTCGCCCTGAAAAGGTATCATTGAAAGCATCCTTGAAACCCGTCGTTTTCATCACAGTAGATTGATCGGGGGGCCATTTAATTGTTTCATCCTCCCCCGCTATATGACCAAACGGAACAATATCAACTTCAAAAGATTGCTGAAATTCCAACCTTTGCGGTTGATCTGTTTCAACATAGTCTCCTGTGTTCAACAATGCAGTTTTCAGCTGGAAAAAATGACTCCAAGACTCCACTTGAATCCCTATGTCGAGATCTTTTGTAGCGCGTCCGGTTTCAATATCATACACGCCAAATATTAAATCACGCGCTGTCGCGCCAACAATGAAGTAATCTACCGAAAGTATATCCGCACTTCTAGAAATGGATTTCAATACTTCAGTTTCTAACGCTTCAATCTTCCCTGACAAGTCCTGCAATTTCTGTTTCATAAATGACATTTGCGATTTCAATATTCCGTTTATCTGCGCTTGTAATCAGATCAGCATAAACTAATATAGGAGGAACCAATTCTTCGCTTTCAGAATCACTCAATTCATCCCTCCAGAACATCCTTACAATCTCCACATCTCCATTTGGATCCTTTTTTAGTTTTCCTTCCAAGATGAGCTTACCTGATAATTCTTCCGTATAAATTGTTACTATTTCAGGCTTAAGGTTTTTGGTCAGCATACTACCGGCTACTTCTCCACCCCACAAAGCTTCATATTTGATAATTTCGGTATCAACCCACCAGCTCTTAGCATTAGCTTTATATCGTCCTACCAACAGTTTTGGTTTCAATTTCTCTGAATAAGCAATGGTCCAACGGGATAAGAGGTCTTCCTTTTTTACTATTTTTCTACCCTGTTTCCCCATATCAATGAGATATCCCAGCTTTTTCAAATCTTCCATCACCCATTGCACAGTGCCCAATGCAACATTTGATATATCAGCAATTTTTCTATACGAGAGGTTTTCTGATCCCTTGTTATTCAGTAAAGTAAAAATGACTTGCAATCCCTTTGTATTAAAAGCTCGGCTTGAGGTTTCCGGTCTCTGGTTAGCCGATAATTTGTTCCCTTTCGAATATATAAAAAAGAATCGGCCTTTTATAAACGCGTTACCAGCTGCATCCAGGAAAAATATTCCCAGGCTTTTTAATCGCTCCGCTAAAGGAGAAGAAACATTACGTGTAACGATAATGATGTTTTTATCCGCTTTTATGTTTGCTTGAGCTATTTGACCAATAAGAGCCTTATTGATTGTTTGTTTAAATTCCAGCTCATAGCAAATCTCCTGATTATCAATAGTTAGACAAAGCAATCCATCGCCGTGAGGACCCCTAACATCATCTTTATAAGTCATTTTAAGGCCAGTAGTAGCTTCAAACTTCTTTATAGCATCTTCAATAATCTCTTTTTCCATGACAGATTGCTTGGCTTGCGTTCATTTTTTTATTATGTACGTTTTTTATGAACATAAGCATATAATATACAAAAATCAAGTAAAATTTGAACCTTAATCAATTATGAATACCCAAGCCCAAATCTCTATCTATAGAAGGATCTATAGAAGGCGCATTTCTTTCGGTTCCATTTTTACTGACGAAATACTGACGAGAGGTTGCCAATTGAGTACCTGTTGAGTGCCTTTTCAAAGACAAATCCCTTCGACTTTTGGTTAATAAATCAAATATAATTAACTGAAAAAATAGCGCTTATTTCCTAACATCAAGCCTTTCCCCCTTTCCCGTAGATCAAATTCGGGAGGCAGGGGCCAGAGGTTCAAATCCTCTCACTCCGACCAGTAAATCAATTACTTACGCACAAATGAAACCAAGGCATATTTGTCTCTGTGACCGGATGCATGGCATTTTAATTCAGATAGGTAATCTGTTTGTTGTCAATTCATCCGCTCCTTGAGCTGGAGCATCTTCGTTAGAACAAGTCAGGCGAACCTCAATGAGAATAACACCAGCTCCGTCATTAAATTTTATGTCCATTTCTTATAAATTTTTACAACCTACACAAAAACAGGTTGTTGAAAGTTTACATTGAATGCCCATAAACTTGTTATAGGTTCAAGTGCATGAAAGCTGTAGATAGGAAATACCCAATATTAAAGCGGTGAAAAACAATTTATTCGGCTTGGAGAATCTGAGGTGGGATCAACAAGTTCAGGAGGAAGCGGCAGTAAAGACTATAGCGAGACAGTTATAATCAGAGAAAATGAGAAAAGATCTCATTCCGTCGAAATGAACGATTTAATCGAAGCCCTAAAATGATCGATACTGACTCGATCAACTGGAAATACATGGTTCTGTATAGTACGGATAATAAGTTCTCTTTCTTCCCGACTGTTTTTGTTATAATTTCAAATATTCATTCCTTCTTTGATGAATTGGCTTTTTTGATAAGATCCCCAAGAAAGACTGAAAAGGGTTTTATATCCTGATTGACGCTCGCATTTTCCAGCGAAGTCATATACATCTCTTTTGTTTGCACGGGAACCACGGTCCATGGGTAGCCTGCCGAGGCATTCATCAAATTCATCAGGAACCGCCCAATTCGCCCGTTACCATCCATATAAGGATGAATATATACGAATACGAAATGTCCCAATACAATTCGCACATACGGATCCGGCTCCTCGCTGATTAACTCGAAAAAGGCCGGCATACAATCCCTTACCGCCTCATATCGTGGTGGAATATGCATTGAATGCCGAATATACACCTGGCTATTACGATAACCAGCTAAATCCTCAGGTTTTAGTAAGCCCGCCTGGACACTCGGAGCAAACATTTGCCGGTACCAGTTTCGGTGATCGTCAGCTGCAATCAAACCCGGATTCTGTCCCTCTAAAACCTTTTTCAAGCTTTCACGAACGACTTGATATGCCTGCCAATAGCCACGTGCAGACATTGTATTATGAAGATCGACATCACTCTTGTTCTCGAGCGGATTCCAATCACCGCTTCGGACCCTGTCTATCAGCTCTGCAGAGACTTTATAACCTTCAATGGATAGTGAATGATATGCATCTGTAACATACATTTCGTCTGCTTCGTTTAGATACTCCGCAGGCTTAACGTTCCTGACAGGTAGATCCGGAAAGCTTTTGTGAACGTCATCGCGCATATGCTCCCACATCAGTTTTATCCTGTTCACATATGGTGACAAGCGATGAGAAAATATTTCCAGAT
>JAOZRE010000323.1 GCA_029940215.1 bacterium
TAGGCGCAAGATTCGGTTGCCAAAATAAGAATTTTGCCTTCTGTCGTCACCTTCGTCTCGTCTGGCATGATGTTCCTATTGAAGTCCTAAGAATTAAGCCACAGAATAAACCAAAACCACACGGTTTCATTCCACAACCTTCTAAAATTTTATAAAAAGTGAGAAAAAGGAAGAGGGCATTCCCCTTCCTAAAAAGCGTCAGATGTCCGGTATATTTATTTACATTACTTTTTTCTACGAATGTAATGCTTGTCATAGCCATCCACCTCTAAGAAACCAAGGTATTCATGCCCTACTTTGCCGGCCCAGGCAGGGATATCATTTCGGGTTCCGGAATCATTTGAAAAAATTTCCAGAACCTGCCCAACCATCACTTTACCAACACCTTTCTTTGCCTCTAAGAGCGGTCCAGGGCAGGCACTTCCTCGAGCATCAACATTGTTTGCAAATTCGATTGTATTCAGGTCTTCAGCCATAATGGACTCCTATATTGTTTTAGGAATGGATCGAATTCTGGCGATGAGATCTTCTGACATCATCTACATCGTCTCAGATATTTATGTTTCTTTAAGTTACTCTACAGGGGTCTAATTACAGATTACATGCCACGATCGGCCCTGTTATAAAAATGAACACTATTGTTAACCCCCCCTGTTTGCTGACGATCGGTTATTAATGAATGAGTTACGGGGACTTATTGAGAATAATAGAAGGGCAAGTAATCAAGCCTAAGATTGATAGCCATCAATCTTAGGCTTGATGCCCCTTCTCAGGGGTATCCGCTATAAGTGTTACCATAACAGACTAAAGTAACACTTTTCATGAATGGCTAAAAGGAGATACAGGGAAACCAACGGTGAACCTTATGCTGCCTGATCTCTTTTTGAGAAAATATTTATTCTGGAAGTAGGATCTTTAGGTTATTTAAGCTTCACTGCGAGAGTACTGTTGTGAATGGCTGTTTCTGCTTCCACTGATTGACAGGGTTCCAAATGTTACCTACAATTAAAGGTAACAGAATCATTGGTGCAGTAACAATTTCGATAGCTGTTTCTGGCGGGAAAACCGATAAACAGCTTTAACGGCTGTTCGCTCTCAGAGATTGCTGAGATAATACATTACGGTTTTTTAAAAGTATATTTACAAGGAATACGGATATGAAAGATAAAAGCCATGATATCTGGAATTCGAGATTTACTAATAAGATCATAAACTCAATGAAAGATGGGGTTTTTACCATGGACCCCGATGGAAGAATCTCCTCATGGAATCCCTCCATGGAACGTATCAGTGGGTATACGGCTCAGGAAGCCCTGGGAAGAGGCTGCGACATCTTACAATGCAACCTCTGTTTTGGAAAAGAATGTCCAGCAGGGATTCGCCAGTGCGGAGTTTTGGAGCAGGGATCTTCCGAATTTAAGGAATGCAAATTACAGCATAAGGACGGAACGATTGTGCCGATCATAAAAAATGCCAGTGCTGTCAGAGATGAAGAAAATAAGGTCATTGGGGTGGTGGAAACCGTAACGGATCTGACCGAATTGAACACGGCCAGACAGAAAGCGGAACAAGTGGCTCTTCTTCTTGCAGAACAACACCAAATGGGAAATATTATCGGCAAAAGTCATGAGATGCGCACTGTATACACAGCTATCAGAGCCGCTGCAGCAAGCGACGCCACAATACTCGTTCAGGGGGACAGCGGGACTGGAAAAGAACTGGTTGCCGGGGCAATTCACTACAACAGTATCCGTAAGACGAAACGGCTCATTACTGTCAATTGCTCGGCTCTTTCAGAGTCTTTATTGGAAAGTGAACTTTTTGGACATGTCAAGGGTGCTTATACAGGTGCAGTAAGTGATCGTGTCGGTCGTTTCGAAGAGGCTGAAGGGGGAACCCTTTTTCTCGATGAAATTGGTGAATTAAGCCCTTATATTCAGGTTAAACTTCTTCGTGTGCTTCAGGAACGAGAAATCGAGCGCGTGGGGGAATCAAAAAAACGAAAAATCGATCTTCGGATAATTGCTGCAACGCACCAGGATCTATACCAACGTGTGAATGAGGGGTATTTCAGGGAGGATCTTTATTACCGGCTCAAGGTGTTTCCCATTCATCTGCCTTCGCTACGCGAAAGAAGGGACGATATTCCGTTGCTAGTGAATCATTTTATAAAAGTTTTCAATAAAAAAACCGGAAAACGGATCCAAAATCTTTCTCAGGATGCCATGCGGATCTTCATGGATTACGATTGGCGGGGAAACGTTCGTGAATTGGAAAATTCAATTGAACATGCGTTTGTGCTCAGCAACAGTGAAGTGATTGAAACAGTCGATCTACCCATTGAACTGCGACACCCTGATTATTTATCAATATCTTCGAGGATACACGCTGGTTCCCCGTCCAAGCCCAAAGTTCGCAATAAAATGTCAAAGGAAAGCTTACTCAGTCTGCTGGAGGAGTGTAAATGGAATAAAGTCGAAGTGGGGCGACGGGTAGGTGTAAGCCACACTGCAATCTGGAAGTATATGAAAAAATGGGATATCCCTTTGAAAAGGCCGTCTTAATAAGCTTATTGGCGTTGCACAGTGATGAACAAGAAAAACTGATCATCCGTTTTGCCGAAGAGAACCCTGGTTCGGGATATGATCGCCCCAGTTGGCTTAATCACATATTATGTATTGTTTTTCATTAATGTTAAAAAACACGTCGTCAAGGGAAAGAAAACTGCTTGCTGTTCCCTTCTCAAGATCACGAACCTGAAAATCGAAATGATAAAACTAAAATCATGGCTATTCCTTTACCACAAGTTGGTAATTTTCACGCGTTAGTTGATAGCGAAGTTGAGTCTGCATCAATTCCAAACCACCCATCCGTTCCAAAAAGCTGTCCACCTCTGATTTGTCATCCCCCGTCAATGACTGGTAGTAATTCAACGGTCGCTGGAACATCCATTGATTAAATGGAAGGATAGCTCTTTCAGGAGTCGAATCTCCAATTTTTACTGGAAAAGTGCCTATGAACCTTGGGATTTCGGCTGGTTTAGGATTTTCATCCAACCAGTTTGCCACTGCCTCACATGTGGAAACCATAACGGGTATGCACTCTGAAAACAGCCGTTTCATAATAGGTTCTAAGGTGACATCAACCGATGTCTCGAACTCTCCTCCGTGCGGTTCTGGTGTATTCATCATGTCGATCCAACGGACCACATTGGGCGCAAGTCTTCTCATGAGTTCACCCGACCAGGGATCACGATAATTATGTGCGTACAAAGGTCCCATCAGGCCGTAATCAGCAATTGAAGGGCGTGAACCAAAAAAGTATTCTCGATTTTCAAAATGCATATTCATATGACCGAGTAACTCTTCATACCACGTTTCAATCGACGGCTTACTATCTTCATTGATACCTAAAAATGGTATTTTTTCCCTAAACGGCGCCGATGCCTTTTTTCCAAAGTTATATTGCTCCTCCTGAGTTCCATCAGGTACGAATCTCTTGCCAAATTCGACCAGAATGTAATCTTTATTATACGTCCAACGATAATGCATTGCAGGAATAACAAGCCATTCATCCCCGTAAACTTCCAGTAGTAATGCACATAGCTTCTGGACAGGATCTTCCGGATAAATCGAAGGACCGGGTATTCTGTTTTCCAGATAGTCAATTATCTCTGTCGTGTCCTGGACAAGCTCCCCTTCAGGCGTTTCTAAAACAGGAATCATGAAATAGCCGATTTTCTCCATAACCTCAGGTGTAATGTCCTTTTCAACAAACGGTACATTTTTGAATCTGAGATAGGCACGAGCTTTACCGGTATATAACGAAATAGATGAACCATAAAGAATGAAAGCACTTTCAGACATAATTAAGATTCCCCTTTGTCAGTCATGAAGCTGCTATATGCCTGATCCATTTTGATGATATGTTCGGAGAACCAATCCCAAACAAAGTTGAACAGGCTGATGGTCGTGATTGATTTTTTTTTTGATAAATTTATTCCTCACCTCACCTATTTTTTTGATAAACCGCTCATGTTCTTTTTTATGCTCTATAGATTCTGGATACTCGTGTTTATCAAATAATACTTCCTCTGTGGAAAAGTGAACCCTTGCATATTTCTCCAGTTCCGAAAGAACTTTATCAATTGCTTTTGGATTCCCTGACTGTTGAAGATCGTAAATGTGGTTGAGGATTGAAATAATTTTCTTATGCTGGTTGTCGATTTTTTTAATATGGACATTATAGGTTGAATTCCATTTGATAAAACCCATTATTACTCCTTTTTGATCGGAAATAATTGTTTTTATTCAGTTGGTTAGTGGCTAAATGATCTACTGCAAGTCTGGGATATAACTTTATTTCTGTCTGATTTTGAAGAGTTTGAAAAAATCAGACAGATTTAAGCTGTTGATTACTTTCTCTCTTCGTAGATTTTCATGATGCTGCTCATGTAATCTGGTTCGGGTGTGAACTGTTTGGCGGCCTCCTTTTTATAGGTTTTAATTGCGCCGTCATCGCAGGTGATAGCGCAGACGCCACATCCGATGCAGAGGTCCTCGTTTACCTGGGCCGCCTGGGATGTCTCTTCCATGGTAATGGCATCCATAGGGCAACGATCGATGCAGGTTTCACAGGCAGAGCACAGGTCCACATCAACCCAAGCATAATAATTACTGTTGGATAGCTCCGATCGTTTGTCATAGTCCCGATATACTTCAAGAGGTGCACAGCAACAAGGGCAACACATGCACATGCCGCCTGGGTTCTGAGACTGCCCGGGTTGTGGAACACAGCCGGCCTCGCCAGCTTTCCTGACAATCTCCAGGGCCTCTTCCTTGGTAACCCAGCGGCTCAACTTGTTCTCAACAAAAAAGAACGCACTGCCACCAAACTGGAAGCACCGCTCAGTGATACCGACCTTGCAGGGATCCGGATCGCTTTTTAACCCACTTTGGATCGCGCACATACATTCTGCAACAGCGATCCGCTTCTGGGACCTGATCACCTCTTCTGCGTTTTCATAAGGCAGGACTTCGGTGCCGGCTGCCACACTTTCCCCAACCGGGACGGTTCTGATCTCCCGGGTAGTTCCTTTCATCCAGCTTCCCTTGAACAGCTCCATGTGAAACTTGGTAATCTCGTCGGCTAATTCGGTTGTATAGTTGTTAAGGTAGAACTCAATGATGCCCACTGCAAAAGCCGTAGCCATGTACAGATAATTCCCCTCTCTTCCCAATCTCATAATCAGCCCTTTGACTGATAAGGTATAGAGATACTCGGCCAGTTCCGCTTCATCCCGTTCCAGCCGCTGAGCAATAGCGGAAACGGTTTCGGGCATTTTCTGGAGGCTCATGATCATCTTCGCCTCTTCCGGGGTGATCATGATCTTCAGGACTTTTTGTCCCTGTTCCGACTCCTTCGGGAAACGTTGGGGAAATGAGTCAAAGAATTCTGCCAGTTGTTTATAGATATCTGTCATGATTTTTTCCTTTATTAACAAAATGATTTTTCTTTCTTCGTCCGTCATGCCGTATATGGTCTCACAAATGTCAAGAGTGAACTTACTTTTTTGGAGA
>JAOZRE010000324.1:0-4652 GCA_029940215.1 bacterium
ACTTTTTCCCTGCCGGTCAGCGAATCAATTCCGATATTTGCATTCATCGGACGATTTGCAGATCAGAAAGGGTTATCAATACTGCAAGATACTCTCGATACATTCCTGACCTGGGAACTGCAACTGATCATTCTTGGAAGTGGAGATCCCCTTTATTCCGATTTTTTCGGCAACCTCCCCAAATATTATCCTGGTAAAGTCGCAACATACATAGGATTCCAATCCAAGCTCGCTCATCTCATAGAGGCGGGTGCTGATTTTTTCATTATGCCATCCCTTTACGAGCCCTGCGGCCTGAATCAAATGTACAGTCTGTTATACGGAACACCGCCCATTGTCAGGGCAACGGGTGGACTGGTCGATACTGTGGATAATTATGATGAGAAGAGCGGCCGCGGAACGGGCTTTATTTTTCAGGACATTAACCCCAAAGCGTTGCTGAACACAATGGGTTGGGCCCTGGATACCTGGTACAACAACAAAGAATCTTACTTGGCCATGCAGTATAGGGGAATGGGAAAGGATTTTTCCTGGAACGGTTCAATATCCGAGTACGAAAAGGTTTTTCAGCTGGCACAAGAGCGTAGATCACACTGGCAATAGCCGTCAAATGTCGTAGCGACGCATACGGACATTGAGAATCAGACCAACACCAATCATTTGAGAGAGAAGGGCTGAGCCACCATAACTCATGAATGGCAGTGGCATCCCCACGACAGGCATCAACCCGAGAACCATTCCTATATTTATGATAATCTGAAACGCAAGCACGGTTGTCACCCCGAGTGTCAATATGGTTCCTGAGCGATCTTTTGTTTTCCCGACGTGCCTGAGGCACCAGAGTATGAGAAAAAGATAGAGTCCGACAAGCAACGCCCCGCCAAAAAAGCCCCACTCTTCGGTAAAAACCGAGAAGATAAAATCGGTATGTCGAGCTGGCAGAAAGTTAAGCCGTGCCTGTGTTCCGTTTAAATACCCCTTCCCCCAGAATTGCCCGCTTCCAATGGATATTTTTGACTGGATAATTTGATACCCCTTTCCCAGTGGATCAAGATCTGGATTAAAAAAGGTTTCAAATCGTGTTCTCTGGTACTTTTTCAGCAGAAATATCCATCCAAAGGGAACAGAAATAAAACCAAGAATAGATGTGAACAGTATCAATTTCAGCCGAATACCAACCAGAAAGATAATCGGGATGAATACAAACAGTAGAAGGATGGCTGTTCCAAAATCCGGTTGTTGTAGAATCAGCACGAACGGAATCAAGGTGGCTACAGCAGGCCACGCAATCTCCTTGAGCCCGATCTCTCCAATCCGCCTGGATTCATTGAAATAATAGGCAAGATATAAAACCAGAACATATTTCGCAAATTCCGACGGCTGAAAAAAAAGAGGTCCCACCTTAATCCAGCGGCTAACTTTGGAACCAGGGCCACCTGTGCCATAAAACAATACGACCAGCAGCAGAATGATGAAAAGGATATAAAGTAGAGGAGAGAGTTTTTCAAGAAAACGAAAATCCACCATCGTCACGATTGCCATTACAACAAGACTGATCAGAAACCAGATCACCTGCTTTTGAAAGTAAGGTGTTTCTGTTCCGTAGCTGTAGGAAGCTGAGTATATGGATATCAACCCGATGATGCAGATAATGATTACCGTCAACAGCAATACCCAGTCAAAATCCTCAAGTAGTCTTCTATCAAACATTTTCAGCTATTCGTTGGCTTATAGCGATCAACAATTCTGGCGATAATCTCGGATGTCGATTGCCCCTTGATTTCAGGAACCGCAAAAACAGATCCGCCATCTGCCTCTACAATGTCTTTTCCAATAATCTCATCGATTGCCCAGTCACCTCCCTTGATCAGAATAGATGGGCGCAACTCTTTGATAAGATTGTACGGATCCAATTCATTGAAGGGCACAATGTAATCGACAAAAGAAAAACCGGTCAGTACTTCCATTCTCTCCTCAAGCGTCACAATAGGCCGTTTTTTCCCCTTCAGCGTCCTCACGGATTCATCGCTGTTCACACCAACCACCAGACAATCACCAGCCAATCGGGCTTGTTGAAGGTATCGGGTGTGTCCGGTATGAATCAGATCAAAGCATCCATTTGTAAAAACGATTTTATCGCCCTGATCCTTCCGCTGTCCGATGATTCTGGCTAGATCCTCAGCATTGGAAAAAATTTTTTTTGTCAACGCATCCATATAAACCAGGTACCTGAAGTTGGTAATATTTTGTAATCGGGGGCTAATAGTATCATGTTTACAATAACTTGACAGAATATAGTTCCTTTTCTAATAGTAGAAAGCCCTTCTATTTTCCAGAGATCCATGTTAGATTGCAACGAGCATGTAGTCGAATTTGTGATTTTGAGAAGGAGGTTGAAATCAGGTTCGGGTCAATTTAATTTCTGCGTTTTTACCAAAACAGCCTTTTTCAGTTTTTCATCTTCCTTCAAAATGGCTTAAATGCCATGTAAGGCTCATGACAACACGTTTTCATTGAACTGTAAATCGATAATCGCCTTATATTATAGCCCTGCTGCTACGAAAAAGCCACATAGGTCCTGATAACCAAATGCCAACACATTTAAAAGCCTATACACCTTCCGAAAAAGGAAAAGAGCTGATATCCATTCTATTCCCGATGTCTCATGCAGATCGAGAAAAAAGCATCATTGACTACTGGAGACAATACCCCAAAGAAGTAGGGGCCATCATGGATGGTTTCCATTTCACTATACTAGAAATTATAGACGACAGAAATACCGATGAGTCGGAAGATACATTCAATTTACCCGAGGAGCTATTCGAGGTAATCTTTCAGGGAATGAAAGAACAAAAGAACTTCTTTTCTTACACTAGTGGAAAAGAGTTTCTGAAGACTTTGGGTGAGCTTCAGCCACCTGTTTTTACTGAACCAGAAAAAATTGCACGCTACTTTGATCCGTCAGTTGCACTCCCCCAAAAGGAGTACGTTTCAAAATTTAACCTGCCGGATCAGTTTGAACCAGCGGTTCTGGAAAAATTAACTGAAATATGCACAGCCGCAGACGGATGGTACGACAAGGCAATAAAAACCCTGCCATCAATGTTAAATTCTCAAAAGATCATAGCAAAATATCAGAATGTCAATAATGAGATCTCATTGATGGATGTAAAACTTGCCAGTGAAACATTAAGAGAGTCTAAGAAAAATTTTACTGTAAATGCCACGGAGATAGCTCAGAACTGGCCATATATTCATGATGTCTATTGCAAATACCCGGATGAGGTTGTGGTAAATCAGGTCTACCTCAAATATCTGGCAAAACTACTGGGATCTCGAGAGGCACGCTATCCTGTTGAACACTATGTCCTCAACGTGGCCAAAGGCCCCTTTAACCTCGAGGCTTCGGACTTCGAACCGACAGATATGCAACTGCAGCATGGAAAAACCAACGTTTCACTACGGCAACAGTACTTGAAAGAGTTAAGAGTTGATATCAATCGCCTGGAAAGTCGCTACCGCAAACGGAAGCTGATGGTTAAACTTAAGGAGAAAACTTCTAAGATTGTTATCATCAAAGAGCTTTTGGAAATTTCACAAATTGACCCGCTTGACATCAAAACCCATCTCCTTCTTGCGCGTATGTTCAGCGAAGTGGTACCCACCATTAAAGATCACCAGAAAAGAACCGGATTCAGAGAACAGGCACTCAATTTTTGTAAACTTGCATTTTCAAAAATTGACGACTATATGGATTTGCAACAAATACAAATACTGAAAGAACGTGACATCCAACGCGCCAGCTTTATTAAATCCATTTCAGCCATACGTATCCCCCTTATTCGTAACAAGTAAAGAATCCGTGCCCAAAGGACACTGTTTTCACTGATAAAATAAAAGACTACTTATGAAAAGTTATCGAAAAGAGTTGTGGTTCAATGTCTCATCACGTCGGGCATTCATCAACATCACATCTGATATCGACCAATGCCTTCGGGAGAGTGGTATTCAAGAGGGCATTCTCCTAGTCAACTCGATGCATATAACAGCTTCGGTATTTATAAATGACGATGAACACGGCTTGCACCAGGACTATGAAGAGTGGCTGGAGCGCCTGGCACCTCATGCACCGATATCCCAGTACCGTCATAACGATACGGGAGAAGATAACGCCGATGCTCATATGAAAAGACAGGTGATGGGGCGAGAAGTGGTTGTAGCTGTCACCGAAGGACAGTTGGATTTTGGTACATGGGAACAGATATTCTATGGCGAATTTGATGGCAGGCGCAAGAAAAGGGTGCTTGTTAAGATTATTGGTGAATAGTATAAAAAAACCATCGACAAACGGATGGCTGGGGGGTTGCCCCCAGTCACGTCCACCAATTACCTTCAATACCTAACATATTTCGAAATAAGCGTAATTAAATTTAACAATAAATGGAGTGCATAATGAATGATCCGAGATTCACAATAGTATACCTGCTAAGCACAGTTCTATCTCTTCTAACGTATGCAATCATCATCAGAGCGGTACTTTCATGGGTTCAACCCAATCCAAATAACCCTTTGGTTCGTTTGTTAAACAGAGTGACAGATCCGATTATGAACCCTTTGGAACGTATCATTCCACCATTGGGCGGATTAGACAT
>JAOZRE010000324.1:4662-5561 GCA_029940215.1 bacterium
CTCCAATTATAGCGATTGTTCTAATTCAATTGGTTCAGAGGCTTCTTCCTGGACTACTGGGAATGAACTAAAAGTAAATTCAATCAACTGATTTAGCAACGTAATCCAGAGGAAATCCTTACCTTGAAAGGGTTTTAGAAGCAGCTGCTAATAATGAAAATCGCACTTGCCTAACGAGTCAAATCTTATCCTTTTGCCCTTTCTTCTCCTTCTTCTCTTTACGCTTTTCTTTCAATGTTTTTTCGGATTTTTTCTTGTCTGCTTTTTGAGTGTTTTTACCTTTGGCCATGATGCCTCCTTTAGGTTTGGTTCGGTGGAGCTTCTTTTATTAAGTGTACTGATTTCAACTTCATTCTGCAAGCGACGGATCGTAGGATTTGATCTAAGTGGTGAGTTTGCTGTTAGCTGCTATAAGATGTTATTGGTGAATACGAACGCTGTCAGGAAACCAATTCACCGATGAGCGAGAACTCTTTTCGTCCGGTGGTTTTAACCGTCACCAGATCACCAATTTCAATATCATCATTCACGACAGTAAAAGGGATATTCCCACCATTGCGGCCTGTCATGGCACCCCTTTCTCTGGGGTGGGCTCCATCAATCAACAACTCGTAGGTCGATCCGATAAAACCGTCGATCAACTCTGACTGTATTGATTTCTGAAGAGTCAACAACCGCTGCAGCCTCTCGTCCTTCTCCTCCCGCGGGATATCGTCAGCAATCGATGCCGCGCGGGTCCCTGGCCGCTCTGAATACACAAAGGCATATGCCAGGTTAAATCGAACGGTCTCCAGAATATGAAGGGTCTCTCTGAATTCCGCTTCTGTCTCGCCGGGAAACCCGACGATGATGTCAGTGCTGATAGAGATATCAGGAACCACCTTCTTAAGATAGCTTAT
>JAOZRE010000325.1:0-3710 GCA_029940215.1 bacterium
AATTCTCGGTTCATCAGCCTCCCGGGCTGAGGTGATGATTGACTCAAGGTCAGCGATCACACCGGGTGTAAAGCTGTTTTCATCCATGAACTGCTCCAGACGGATCAGCGCAACCAGCCGATTGTTCATGGAATCTTCCAGAAAATATTCGGGGATATGTGCATAGTCCCCCTTTGCTGATTTTGTCACCAGGAATGATGCTAGTAAGTCACGGTTATGAGATCAGGACTGTTCTGCTTAATCCCGTTGAGACAGTTTGACAAAGCTATCTGATTAACCTGCCGCTCTCTTGGTTTAAGAATAACATGCCACCGGGGACTTTGTCTCAATCATGTGAAACAACATAGAGCAGGGTGGCCTGTTCGGTGATCTCTGCTTTCATCTCCTCAATTTTGGATGGGTCCAGTCCAGAAGCCCTGAAATATACGTTTCGCATTCCATCCGGGACCCCATCATACGACGTCAGGACACTGACGATTCGCCCATTGTAGCGACGCAGGAGGTCTGCGACTTCTCGAATACTGCCTGACTCGTCCCTTAACTGTACTGCGACCTGAGCCCCTTTTTTCTCGATACCTGTCAGAGAGATCATCATCCGGAAAATATCGCCCTGGGTAATCATGCCGACCAGGCTGCCACTCTCGTCGATTACTGGTAGGCCGGATATTTTTTTCACGTACATCAACTCCGCCACCTCATCCACCGTTAGCAACGGAGAGACGGTAATCGGATTCGGGGTCATGATTTCAGATACCTTGATCCGTGTGTTTAAATAGATCAATTCATGAGGGTCCAGCCCGGAATCGTTGGAAACTGAAGCCTTCTTCAGGTCCCGGTCCGAAATGATACCCACCAGATCGCCATTGTCCATGACAGGCAGCGAGCGGATGCGGTTTTCCACCAGCAGTTCATTTGCTTTTTTAATGGTATCCTTGACATCCAGAGAAATGACGTTCTGACTCATCCAGTTTTTTACAAGCATGTTTCCCTTTTCATTGGTTTCAATTTCTAGTGGCCTTGTTACCGAAACACGAACGAAGCTATCCTCTTGCCGAAGACCACTGATATCACCCCTCTCCAGTGGCTGTCAATCATTCTCAGAACTCTTCACCAGTGAGTCTCATAAAGGGCGGGCCTGTGATATCAGCAAAGGAATACTCACGAGGATCATGTCTTCCGGGACAATTCGCCGGCTGGACACATTTCGGTCAATGGTCTAAAAAAGGTGAATTGATAGACCTCTATTTGCTCTTTCTTGTAACTGATTTCAACAGCCATATGAAACCGGAAAATCACACTCTGGATCATCCCTTCAACAGCAGACCTCACCGCTCATTTCTAGCGATGTCTGTGCCGGTTCTTTTTTCAATGATTGCGGAACCGGTCACCGGCCTGGTTGATACCGCTTTTGTGGCTCGTTTGGGAGCAGAGCCGCTCGCAGCACTGGGCGTGGGGACTGTGCTGCTTTTCAGTATTTTCTGGGTCTTTAACTTTCTCAGTGTGGGTACCCAGACAGAAGTGGCGCAGTCACTGGGGAAACAGGAAGGGGATAGAGCGTCAGAAATTGCCTGGCTGGCGCTGCTGATGGGTCTCATTCTGGGAATTGTACTGATAGTCATCCTGGGTCTCATCGGACCGGCAGCCATCTCATATATGGGTGCCGATGCCGCCGTTCATGAGATGTCACTCAGCTATGTCAATATCCGCTTATTTGGGGCCCCGGCAGTGTTAATCACTATTGCGGCCTTTGGTGCGATGAGAGGATACCAGGACATGCGCACGCCGCTCTGGATAGCGGTCGGAATCAACCTGCTGAATGTCTTGCTGGACGCCATCCTGATTTTCGGCTTCGGCCCCATTCCAGCTCTCGGTATCGCCGGTGCAGCTTTTGCTACAACTGCCAGTCAATGGTTAGGAGCTCTGGTCGCCTTTATATTCCTGCTTCGAGCACTGCCGTTTCCAACGCGGCTGCAAATGTCTGATATTCGCCGGTTGATACAGATCGGCGGTAACATGTTTGTCAGGACCGGCCTGCTGTTGTTTTATCTTCTAATGGCTACTCGCACGGCTACTCGAATTGGAGCCGAATCCGGTGCGGCCCATCAGGCAATTCGACAGTTCTGGACCTTTACCGCTCTTTTCCTGGATGCCTATTCCGTGACCGCACAAAGCCTCATCGCTTTCTTCATGGGTAGGGATGAAAAAGAGCAGTCCCGGCGGGTGGTTCGAGTCATCTTCCTCTGGAGTGTGATAACTGGCTGTGTTCTGACACTGGTGATGATCGTGGGCCAGGGCCTGTTTATCCATCTGCTGGTGCCACCTGAAGCAGTGGCGATTTTTGTTGGTCCCTGGCTAATTGCGGCCTTTTCCCAGCCCATTAATGCCATTGCCTTTGCCACAGACGGTATTCACTGGGGGACTGGGGACTTCGGGTACCTGAGAAACGGGATGATCGTCGCAACGACAACAGGATTGGCAGGTATTTTTCTGCTGGAATATTACCAGGTGGAAGCATTGGAAATGCTCTGGGTGGTCACTTTTATCTGGATAGTGGTGAGAGCCGGTGCAGGGACGATTCGGGTATGGCCAGGGATCGGCAAGGCGCCCCTGGCTTTGGACAACCCTTAACTGTCCAACGCCAGCTTGACACCGAGACTGACCAGAATGGTACCGGTCAGGCCGTCAAATACCCGACCCACCTTCGGCTGAAGCACCCGATTTTTAGCCTGGCTGACAAGAATCGCCAGAAACGACTGCCAGATCATGGCCACCAGGAAGTGACATCCTGCCAGAATCAGTGATTGGATCCAGGCGGAGTGCTGTGGGTTGATGAACTGCGGCAGAAACGCCATGTAAAATACGACCGTCTTCGGGTTCAGAACGTTTGATAATAAACCCTCACGCAAGGACCGACTGACGCTGAACGATTGCTTCGCTGCGGTCACTTGCTCTTCCGGCAATTTCTTTCCGTTGCGAAGCATATTCCTGAAACTGCCAATTCCCAGCCAGACAATATAAATGGCTCCGGCAGTTTTCAAAGCCGTGAACGCCCACGCTGTCTGCAGCAGAATCACCGAAATACCCACCGCCGATACAGAGGCATGAATGAACAATCCAGAACAGATACCGAAACTGCTGGTGATACCATCCTGCCAACCGCCACGAGCGGAATTTCGGATGACCAGCATGGTATCCAGACCCGGGGTCATGGATAAAATCGTAATTGCAATCAAAAAAGTAATCATCAAGTGTGTTTCCATGTACATGGTCAAAACCTGTCTTGTTCAGTCAACGTTTTTGCATGCATGCTTAAGGGGCGGCTCAAAAATTACTCAAGTGATTCCCATTAGTGTCAAGGAATCACGTTGATGTGGCATTCTGTCGGCAAAATGTCTAGTCTTTATGGGACTTTTGCGGCCAGCTTATGCCAAGTTATTTTTGTACGATCCCCAATCCTTTGCTCGAGGTTCCGCGTTCTCTGTGCCTCTATGGGAAATCTCAAGTCCTGCTGCCAGTCTATCGCTAATTATCACAGACCCACAAAGAAAAATTTAACGAAATATAAACCTGTGACAACTTTTAGGCCAGCAATAGAGGTTTTTCAAGGGAAGTAATAATCAAGAAATTCAATCATTAGATGGGTAATTTAATTACCCTTTTTATCTGACTGAAGTTAAAGACTTAAATATAGTTGACAGTTCTCTGATTTT
>JAOZRE010000325.1:3720-5511 GCA_029940215.1 bacterium
TGCCAGTCATGAGATTCACCAGCGGTTGGAAGCGGCTGTCATTGAGGTATTTTCGGATGATGACTTTTACCAGGCCAACATGCGAGAGGTTGCTCGTAAGGCGGGGATGAGTTTCAGTACGATATACAAATACTATAAGAACAAGAACCATCTCCTGTTTTCCTTTATCCGGTACTGGTTTTCCCAGCTGCAGGATCGGATCAGGGACCACCTGCAGGGGATTGAGGATACGCGTGAAAAGTTGCGCAAGTTGGTCTGGGTACAATTGGATTTTTTCGAACGTAATGAAGATATCGGTCGGATCATCTGGGTTCGAACCCCTTTTTCAGCCTGGCTGGCTGATGAGGCGTATGAGGAGAACCCGTTGTTGGAGATTATCCTAGAGATCCTTCGTGAGGGACAGGCCCGCGGGATGATTGATTCGAGAATTCGCACAGCGCTGTGTGTAAATCTGATTACATCTACTACAAGCTGGGCATTTATCAACTGGATTTATCGAGAGAAAGAGAAGCGGCTGACAGATGAGTTACAGCCTGTTTTTGACGTGATCTGGCGGGCTGTTGGAAATGATACAGACTGAATGGTAACTGAAAACCATCAGAGACATTTTAGCGCGGTATTGTTCGGGATACCGGATTTTATTAACCCCTTTTTTCGGGAGTTCATCACAACATGAAATTTAGATTTGGAGAAAAAGAAGAGAAGCTCCGAGCTGAGATTCGCGAGTTTGTTAAGGCAGAAATGCCGCCTTATTATATCGGGAAGACTTTTGAGGATGAGCTCACTGACGAGGAGTGGGCATTTTCCATGTCCATGTCCAAGAAACTGGCCGAAAAGGGGTGGTTGACCATGTCCTGGCCCAAGGAGTACGGCGGGATGGATGCATCCCGCTGGGAGCGGGTGGTTTTTGCAGAAGAGGCTTCTTACTGGGGAATTCCGGGTCTTGGAATGGGTATCAGCGGTACCGCCTGGGTGGGGCCGTCGTTGATGCTGTTTGGTACCGAAGAACAGAAGAAAAAGTATATCCCGGTGATTGCATCCGGTGAACCGGACGGGGTCTGGTGCACCGGTTACAGCGAACCGGATGCCGGCAGCGACATGGCGGCCATGCAGACATCGGCTATTCGGGACGGGGATGAATATGTGATCAACGGCCAGAAGGTCTGGACCAGCTGCGCTCACCACGCCCGCTGGCTATGGCTGGCCTGCCGCACGGATCCGAACGCCAAGAAGAAGCACCAGGGACTCAGCCTGATCATCGTTGACATGAAGAGCGAGGGGCTGACAGTCCGGCCGCTGGAGAACTACGTTGGCGGTCACGTTTTCAATGAGCTCTTTTTCAAGGACGTACGCGTTCCGGTTGAAAACCTGGTCGGCGTCGAGGGCAAAGGATGGTCTCAGTTGATGACGGCACTCTCCTTTGAACGAGGCACCGCCATTGGAACCACTGCGATAGCTCAGCGGCTCCTGGACGAGCTGGTCATGTATACCAAGGGAACCGGCCAGATCAAGCAGCCGGTGATTCGGCAGAAGCTGGCCGAACTGGCAATCGATATTGAGGCCGCTCGGGTAATGGCCCACGAGGTCGTCTGGATGGAAATGGAAGGGAAGCCTGTGCTTCACGAACCGTCCCGTGACAAAGCATTCGGCGATGTGCTCCAGGAAAAACTGGGTCGGATCGGATCGGATATCGTCGGGGTGTTCTCCCAGATGGACCCTGCAGAGTACAAGAATCGGTGGAGCCGACTGAGGGGTGCTTTCGAGCACATGTATCATTACAATATCGGATTT
>JAOZRE010000326.1 GCA_029940215.1 bacterium
ACTGATATTTTCGCGGTGCCGGCTGACTGTTGCGCTGGAGATATGCCTTAAATCGGCGATCTCTTTGGTTGACAGTCCGTTGCGAATCATATTGCATATTTGTATCTCGACGGGCGTCAACGCCATAAATGCTTCAGACAGTTTGTTGATAAACGGTGAGACAATATCTTCAAGCCCCTTGTGAATCAGATCAATATATCGTTGTTGTTTTGGATAAACCTCAGAATTCAAATCGTGTAACAGCGGCATGATCGTTTTTTTAACATTGGCGTTGATCGCTCTTCCTGTCTCATTTTGTTCCTCTTTAACCTTTGATAGCACCTCTTTTAGTGTTATGTTTGCGTTTTGAAGTGATTTCCGTTCAACCTCCAGCTGTTTCTTGGATGTTATGCGTTCAATTGCGTTGCCGATACGGACGGAAATCGCGTTGATCAACAGTCTCTCTTCTTTCAGGAACGGCCCGTCATCGATAGGTGGCATCTCTTCCAGATAACAGATCTCAATAAACCCGACTTTCTCTTCTAACTCTAAAATATCAGCTGATTGTTTCCAGGGAGACTCTCTAAATTCTGGTGTACAATAGGGCTTCTTTTGTATCACAATTTGCGCAGCTGTAATTTCAGGATACTGCCATGATGTTGGAATCAAATCCAGTATACCCTTCGCTATTGCATCCAGATCATCTTCATTTGCTTCGATTATCTCTGCAACCCCGTACAGGCAATTCAGTTCCTTGATTCGCTCTCTTAGAACATGTTCAATTTTTGATTTTTCCTTTTCAATAACCAACTTGATCTGTTGTTCCTGTTTTAAGAGAACAATTTCCCGGGTTGCTGTTTTCAGCTTTTCGATGAGCTGTTCGCTGGTGTAGTTCTGGTATTGCATAGGTGATATGTTTGGGGGTGATTCGTTGTTGGCTGGTTCTAAAAGCTGCTCAATCGACTAAGAATGTCATTCTAATTTGCAAAAAAACCTTTTATTCATTGTCAACCAAGAATAGTTCTACTACCTAAAACGCCCATGTATCGTAGGCAATCAATAGGTGTTTGATCAGCAGTGAATCTATAGAAAATTATAAAAATTCGGACCCTGACAGTCAAGGGGTCTTCCTGCAAGCATTGATTTGTCTCTCAAAAAAGCTCATTCAGCTTTCTGATGGGCGATTGCTGACCCTTCTTCATGATTTCACTCGGTAGGGCTGGATTGTCTGATTAGTTTTATGCTCATAAAATGCCTATGCAGCATATGTAATAGGTAGGTAATTATTTATTACTTACTTCCACCAGGACTTTGTAGTACACTATTCTGTGAGTTTTCGCACTGGAATAGATAAATCCCCTGAATGAAACAGGCATCTGTTTTAGACACTTCAGGTCATATCCCTGCCCGACTAAAACCCAGACAAGATTCTCAAAAAAAATAATATCGCCAGCTACAAGGCGTAAAATCAGGCCATATGAACAGTTGGTGAACGGCTATCTCTCTACCAACTGTTTCCAAAATACCCCTAAGATTCGGGGAACGGATATGTTCGTTTGTATCGGCAATATGTGACTAATCAAACAGGATTCGCAGATGATGCCATTTGAAAGTGAGCTTTATACAAATGCTGAGGTGCTTCCCCAGCTGACATCGTTTAAAATTCGCGATGTCCTGGTGATTTCCAGCCTGTATAACTATTTCAATATGGAAGAGGGGGGGATGCTGGACTCTCAGATTGTCAGCGAATATAAGGGACTAAGGCTTGAAAATCCGCCACGAATCGTCGGTGTTTTTTCGGCAGATGACGCTCTACAGCTCCTTAAAGAACGCGATTTTGACATGGTCTTGATAGTTCCCCATCTGGAAAATGTCGATCCATTTGTCCTGGGACTGGAGATCAAGAGCATCCATCCCAATACACCTGTTATTCTGTTATCTCAAAACACCCGACAGATTAACACATTGCTCGAAAACGAAAACCGCCAGGGAGTTGACCATATCTATAGATGGTCCGGGAACCCTGAACTGCTGATTGCCATTATCAAAATGGCGGAAGATTGTCAGAATGCAGAATTTGATATCTCTCAAGCCAAGGTGAGGGTGGTGGTACTTGTTGAGGATTCCCCGGATTACTATTCCCAGCTGTTGCCCATTATTTACAAAGAGATCGTCACCCAGATACAGGCGTTAATCGAGGTAGGGCTGAATGAAGCGCAAAGGGCTCTGACCTTGAGAGCCAGGCCAAAGATACTGTTGGCAAAAACGTATGAAGAGGGGCTGGCACTGTGTCAAAAATATCACCCTTATCTTCTGTGTGTGATATCTGATACACGTCTCCCAAAAAACGGGGTTCAGGACCCCGAAGCCGGTATCTCACTGCTGTCCGAAGTTAGACAAGCAACCCCTGAAGTCCCGTTGCTCCTATTGAGTACAGAAAATACCAATAAGGATAAAGCCCGGATGCATGATTTAGCTTATATCGATAAAAATTCGCCCAACATCAAAAAGCGGATACATGATTACTTCCTGGAATATTTAGGCTTTGGTGAGTTTATCTTCCGTATGCCCAATGGCATGGAAATCGATCGAGCAAAAGATTTTCTATCCCTCGAGGCCAAGGTTCATGAAGTTCCGAATGCGTCAATTGCTTATCATGCTGAACATAATCACTTCTCACGCTGGGTGATGGCTCGACTGGAAATTTCTCTGGGTTTGAAGTTTCGTTCGGTAAAAAGCTCTGATTTTGAAACTATTGAGGATCTACGCCAGTTTATTATTGCCAATATTAATACCCTGCGTCGGTATCGACAGAAAGGCGTCGTTTCACATTTCGACAAGAGCAATTTTGATGCGAATATTCGAAAGTTTGTTAAGATCGGAAAAGGCTCCCTGGGAGGTAAAGCGAGGGGACTGGCTTTTATGTCCGATCTGTTTCGCCAGCATGAAGAACTGCAGAAAAAACACCCGCGTATCAACATCACCATTCCCAAAACCCTGGTGATCAGCACCGAAATATTTGAGTTGTTTGTCTCCAAAAATAATTTACGATCACTTCTTAAAAAAAATCTAAGCGATGATGAGGTTAGCCAGCGATTTCTGAAGGCCAAATTACCTGAGGATTTGCTGAAAAACCTGAGGACCTATCTGAAACAGGTCAAATATCCACTGTCCGTTCGTTCATCCAGCCAGATGGAAGATTCTCATTATCAGCCGTATGCGGGTCTTTATCGGACCTACATGATACCGAACAATGATCCTGAGCTGTTTACCCGCCTGACACAGCTGACAACAGCAATAAAACTTGTCTTCGCATCAACCTATTTTGACGGGCCAAGGCAATTCTCCCTGAATACGTCTAATCAACACAGCAAGGAGTCAATGGCCGTTGCTATTCAGGAGGTGGCAGGTAGCCAGCATGGCGATTTTTTCTATCCTGCTATTTCAGGTGTGGCGCAATCTTATAATTATTATCCTTTTTCCAAGATGAAAGCGGAAGAGGGTATTGTGCACATGGCGCTTGGGCTTGGAAAAACGGTTGTGGATGGTGAAAAATGCATTCGGTTTTCACCCCGGTACCCCACAAATATCCCTGAGTTTTCGACCATTAACGATATAATAAACAATGCGCAACGCTCCTTCTATGCACTTAGAACCAAAAATTATTCCAATGAGTTGCATTTTCGTATCCACTCTAACCTGGAAAAACGTGAGATCAGTGATGCATTTGAGGAGTTTCCTGTCAAAACCCTTTTAAGCACCTACCTACCGGAAGAGGACAGGATCAGGGATACGTCAGACATTGAAGGGCCCAAGGTACTTACCCATGCAAAAATCCTGAAATACAAATTGTTTGATATCCCTTTGTTGATCAATGACCTGTTGGAACTGGGTAAAAAGGGCTTTGGGTGCGCTGTAGAGATTGAATTTTCGGTAAACTTCTATCCGGATTCAACGCGAGAGGCCGATTTTTATTTTCTGCAGATTCGCCCCATGTTCGCGAAAGAAGAACATCAGGCTGTAAAGATCGTTGAAGAGGATCTTGAAAACGCTTTCTGCTATTCGTCCAAGGCATTGGGAAACGGAATCAACAAAGAGATAGTGGATATTGTCTATATTAAACCGGATGAATTCAGGACAGAGATTACTCAGCAGATCGCAGAGGAGATAAGCAAGATCAATTCGACCCTGGAGAAAGCAAACCGGTCCTATCTCCTTGCAGGTCCAGGCCGCTGGGGTGGATCAGACAGATGGCTGGGTATACCGGTAAAGTGGCGACATATTTCCAAAGTTGGCGCCATCGTGGAACTGAGGAATGAAAAACTGAATGCAGATCCCTCACAGGGGTCTCACTTTTTCCACAATATCACATCATTGGGGATTCATTACATTATGGTCAACGAACTCCAGGAACAACAGGCAAATGGGATGAATGAGTTTATTGACTGGCAGTGGCTGAACTCACTTCCGGCCGTTTCGGAAACATCATTTATTCGTCATGTAAAATTAGAAAAACCCATGACACTGAAAATCGATGGAAGAGATTCCAGGTGCGTGATCATCAAGCCCTGATTCGCGTTAGTGGCATGTCAGCAGTAGTCCGATGTATGATAAACGGTTCGTTTGTCTCAACAAGACTTCCTGGATGGAAGTCGTGAATTTTAAAAACTTATTTATGCGAGAGGTGTTATGTCTGAAATTATGCAATTCGTCAGAGACAGGGATCCCCATCAAAAGGAGTTCCATCAAGCGGTGCAGGAAGTTCTGGATTCCGTAAAACCGCTTCTGGATCAAAATCCCGAGTATGCCCACACTAAAGTTCTGGAGCGGATTACAGAACCGGAGCGAACCATTCTGTTTCGAGTACCCTGGATGGATGATTCGGGCATGGTGCAGGTGAATCGTGGCTTTCGCATCGAAATGAGCAGTGCCATTGGACCCTATAAAGGCGGACTTCGATTTCATCCGTCTGTTAATCTAAGCATCTTGAAGTTTCTGGCATTTGAGCAGGTCTTTAAAAACGCCCTCACAACGCTTCCCATGGGCGGTGGAAAAGGTGGTTCCGATTTCGATCCGAAGGGGAAATCAGATAATGAGGTGATGCGGTTCTGCCAGAGTTTTATGGCGGAACTGTTCCGACATATTGGGCCTAACACTGACGTTCCAGCAGGTGATATTGGCGTTGGTGGACGGGAAATCGGGTATCTCTTTGGAATGTACAAAAAACTTCGTAATGAGTTTACAGGTGTGCTGACAGGAAAAAGCCTGAACTGGGGTGGTAGTTTGATTCGACCGGAAGCAACCGGATACGGGTGCGTTTATTTCGCCCGTGAAATGCTGGCAACCAGAAACGAAGAGCTGAGGGGAAAGACATGCCTGGTTTCAGGTTCAGGAAACGTTGCCCAGTATACAGTGGAAAAACTACTTGAACTGGGCGCCAAGCCGCTGACTTTTTCAGATTCTTCCGGTTATATCTACGATGAAGAGGGTATTGATTCAGAAAAACTAGCGTATGTCATGAC
>JAOZRE010000327.1:0-3004 GCA_029940215.1 bacterium
TGTCCATGCTAACAGTATTGAGAACCCTCTTGAATGGTAAAGGGTCGGCTTAATGAATATATTACATTCTGTTGGCAAAATGCCCGTCCTTTGGGGCTTTTGCCGACAGATTAAGTAATGTTATCATTAAAACGATCCCTAAAGGGTCGGCTTAAAATTACTCAAGTGTTTCCCCCATTAAAGGTCTTTCCGCCTTGACAACCCTTTATAAATTAGATTAAACAATAAGTGTTAAACAAATAGTTTAACACTTATTGTTTAAAGGTGTTGCTTGAAATCTATTGACTAACCATGCTGTTTTTTTCAATGTTCCATAAACTCAGTACGTGGGCGCCTGATGAAACGTTTTATTTTTAATTCTCTTTTGAACGCAGAAAACATCTGCAATCTGGAAGCAGAAACAAAAAAGATATCGGACGGGATCCAAAATGGGTTGAAAATGCTGATTTACGGAAAAAGAAACAGTGGCAAAACATCATTGATTCGTAATGTTATTGCCAAAGAATGGCAAAAGGAGGTTGATGGATTTTTCATGTATGTTGATTTGATGGGGGTTCAAGATATCTCACAGATATCCGAGCGCTTGATGTTAGCTTTTTCTCAGGCTTACAACAAAGCGTTTCAAATGAAATCGTTATTTCAAACCCTGCTTCAGACTATCAAAGGTATTAAACCCACTCTGGAGATTGATGAAAAGGGTCATCCAAAGTTGTCATTCGGAATCCAAACAGAGTCCAAATACCGACCGTTTACAGATATACTCCAAGAACTGGATAATATTTTTAATTCAAAGGTTTCAGTCCTTTTGGTACTTGATGAATTTCAGGACATCGCTCTTGTCAATCAGGCAGAAGCATTATTCCGTCAAAGCCTTGAAAGTATAAACTCTGAAATTCCAGTTCTGATACTTGGATCGAAACAGCATCTATTGACCCAAATATTTGCAAAGCCGGATGCCCCTTTTTTTAGTTGGGGAACTCATGTCTCTTTTCTTCCGATCGATTATGCCGTTTATTCAGAATATATGAACCAACGTTTTAATCAGGCGAATCTGAATATTAATCATGAAAACGCAAAATATTTGCAGGACTTAATGTCAAGGAATCCAGAAGCGATTAATCGCCTGTGCTATACTTTGCAGTATATCGGCTATGAAGGTGATATTACTAAAGAAAATATTGATATGGCTCTGGAACAGCTTATTCAGGATCGTCGTAGCGAACCGGAAAGTTATCTGTCTAAATTCAGTATGGCCGAGCAAAGCGTCATAACTGCATTAGCATTTAAGGAACCCGTCTTAAAACCATTTGGCAAAGTCTTTGTCCAGCAGGTAGGACTGTCCACAACCGGTGTCGGCAAGATCATTAAGAAACTGGAAAACAATGCTGTCGTTTATAGAGAAGACAATGGCTATATGCTGGCTGACCCGTTATTGAAACAGCATATCCTGCAGTTTAGATTGAGATAAAACAGAACCCTCTTTCAGTTCCCCTTAATTCCGTGAATTTGTTGACAGCGGTCTAATCAATTATCCCAAAATGAAGTTTGATGACTTCCCCGATTTGTTTCATTTCGCTGCTTGATACTTCCGCCAGCTTTTTCCTGAATCTCTGCTTGCTGACAGTGGCTATTTGATCAATCAGAGCCTTGTTTTTATTTCCGGCTATGCTCACATATGCTTCGCTCGGGTAGCGTTTTTTAATATTGCTGGCGACGGGAACAACCTCAGGGCAAATTGGTTCTAGCTCACAAACGCAATAAAAACGGTAATTCATGAATCAGAAAAACCATCAACATATTGTAATCGTAAGATTTTTATTTTAATACTTCAAAAATAATCAGATTTTATATCTAGTCTCAACGATTGTGGGGTATAGCAAAGTAGAACCAATTAGCCGTGAGTTACGGAGCTTGCCATTTGAAAAATCTGCCGGATTGTGTGAAAGTGAGGTGGTCCCGATAAACCGGGCAATGACTTCTGGCGGGAAAACAGATTGTCATTTGGGAGATTTTTTTGCGCTTGAACGGCTTCCGAACAGGCTTACCGGAGCTGGTTTAACAAATTGAACAACATTATAGGGATGAGATGAAATTAAGAAACGCTGTTATTGTAGATGGAATGAGATCGCCATTTTCCTGGGGAGGACGGGGAAAATTTGAAGCAACCCGTATGGATGAAGTAGCGGCAAAAGTCGTTCGTACCCTGATGGAAAGAAATCCGAAGGTCAAGCCGACCCACATTGAAGATGTTGGACTCGGTCATATCGGTGCTGCACCCGATATTGGCAATGTCAATATCCTGACCCGCCTGGCAGGTCTGCCTTCTGAAACCGCCGGCTTTGTGACAGATCGGCAGTGCGGTGCCTCTATGGATACCCTGCATCGCCTGGCAACCTCCATCATGGTTGGGGCATCCAACTGCGGCATTGCACTGGGTGTTGAACGGATGAGTCGAGTTCTGGCCAATACCAGACCGTCAACCGCGGTTAACAGAGTGACCGAACCTCATCCGAAAAAATTTGAACGAAACAAGATGCAGCGGGACATGGCTTACGATCACGACAAATATTTCTCAGTCCCGATTCCCGATGAGATCTTGGATTCACCACCGCAGCAGTTTATGCCACAGACCGCTCAGAACGTAGTTGATATGTACGATCTCAGCCGCGAAGAGTTGGATGCCTTTGCGGTCCGCAGTCACAAAAAGCTGGCGGCCGCCTATGCGGCCGGCACATACAAGGATGAGGTGGTTCCCCTGGAAGTGGAAGAGCCTGTTTTTAACGATAGTAAGGAGTGGATGGAGGAAGAGCGCGGCAAGATCATTCTGTTTGACCAGGATGAATGTATCAGACCTACCTGCAGCATGGAAGGACTTGGGAAACTGGGACCGATCAAGGGGCTGGTCAGCTACGTTGGCCGTGACGTCCGGGTAACGGCAGGAAACTCCTGTCCGACAAACAGTGGTGCGTCTGCTATTCTGGTTATGTCCGAGGAGATGGCCATT
>JAOZRE010000327.1:3014-5488 GCA_029940215.1 bacterium
CTCGAATCGTCGGTATTGCCGTTGCAGGGGTGAAGGGGCAGATCATGGGATTGGGACCGATCCCCGCATCCCGCAAAGCCATGGAACATGCAGGCATAACACCGGACCAGATTGACCGGGTTGAATTCAACGAGGCCTTTGCAGCACAGGTCATTCCGTCGCTTATGGAGTTGAAAATCCCGGAAGAGCGGGTAAACGTCAATGGCGGTTCACTTGGTATCGGTCATCCCATTGGGGCAACCGGTGCGAGGCTGGTATTGACAGTCGCCAAGGAACTACGCCGCAGTGGCGGACGCTACGCACTGGCAACCCAGTGTATCGGCGCCGGCCAGGGGATTGCAACAATTCTGGAGGCCATGAACTAATCAGCCTCTCTCCATTCAATTTCAATCGCCAGGGGCTAACCCCTGGCGATTTAATCCTTTTGACTGTGGACCAACATGTTTTCAAAAATTCTTGTTGCCAATCGTGGTGAAATCGCCCTTCGAGTGATTCGGGCCTGTAAGGAAGCTGATATTAAAAGTATCGCAGTCTATTCCGAGGCGGATTCGGAATCCCTGCACCTGCAACTGGCAGATGAAACAGTTTGTATCGGCCCAGGCCCCAGCGCTAAAAGCTATCTTAATATCGACGCTATTGTCCAGGCCGCCAAAGACACCGGTGCTGATGCCGTTCACCCCGGATACGGCTATCTGGCGGAAAAAGCGGAATTTGCGATTGCCTGTGCCGAGAATGGGTTGGTTTTCATCGGCCCCACCCCTGAAAATCTGAGCATGGCCGGAGACAAAATCGCCGGAAAAAGGGCGATGGTTGCAGCAGATGTGCCGGTAATCCCAAGCAGTCCCGGCGGCATCCCCGATATCGAAGCCGCGAAAACCTTCTGCAAAGAGATTGGCTACCCGGTCATGATCAAGGCTTCAGCGGGTGGTGGCGGACGCGGTATCCGTATCTGTCAGAATGAAGAGGAGCTGGCAGAGGAGTTTCCGGTGGCTCGTATGGAAGCCAAGGTTGCCTTCGCCAATGACGAGATCTTTATCGAACGGTTCATCACCCAACCCCGGCATATTGAATTTCAGATACTGGCAGACCAACACGGAAATGTCATTCACCTGGGAGAACGGGAATGTACCATTCAGCGGCGTTATCAGAAGCTGATCGAAGAAGCCCCATCTCCGGCCCTGACACCCGAGCTCAGAAAATCCATGGGCGATGCGGCCATTCGTGCTGCCAAAGCCATCAACTACGTTAATGCCGGAACGGTGGAGTTCCTCCTCGATCCGAATGGCAACTTCTTTTTCATCGAGATCAACTCAAGGATTCAGGTGGAACACCCAGTCACAGAGCTGACGACAGGTATCGATCTCGTCAGAGAGCAGATCGAACTCGCTGCCGGAAAACGCCTGGACTATGATTACGACAGCCTGACCATCAATACCTGGGCCATTGAGTGCCGAATCAACGCAGAAGATCCGGAAAGGGGTTTCATGCCCTCCCCTGGCACCATTAAAACTTACCGCCCCCCCGGCGGAATTGGCGTGCGACTTGACACGCACCTATACGAGGGATACGAACTGCCGATCTTTTACGACTCCATGGTTGCCAAGCTGATCAGCTACAGCTCAACCCGGGAAGGCGCTATCCGCATCATGAAGAGAGCCCTGGCCGAGTTCAAGGTAACACCACTTAAAACCACCATACCGTTGTACCTGCAGGTGATGAACGACCCGGACTTTCAGGCGGGGAACTTTGACACCAGCTACATCGGACGGTTTGTGCCGGATGATGAGGACGACGATGATGATGAGGACGATTAGCCGCCTTGTTTTGATATGTTGAGGAGGTCTGTCAAGCCGTAGGTTTTAACCAGGCCTCAATAACGTTATGGGACTCTAATACTCAAAATAAATCTGATCCAATGGGTAATGATCTTTAATCCTCACAAAATCCTTGTCGCGATGTATAAGTGATACGTTATTCTCAATGGCAATCTGGGCAATACAACAATCAATGGGACTGCGAACTGTCAGGCCTTTTCTCCGAAGATCGAAGTAGATAAATGCTGCCTGTCTCCACGTCTTTTCTCCGGCTTCAAGAAAGTATTGCGTTTCCAAATAGTCATCAAGCCTTTTCCACTCAAGCTCATCTTTGGCTCCCTGGAGCAACTCAAGCTGAACAAATCGACAAAACAGGATTTCATTTGAGCCGACAATCGACTTGAACCGTTCAACAATCAACCCTGATTTATCCTTCAATACGTCTATCCACACAGAAGTGTCGACGATGATCATGATCTGGTTTCTCTCATTTTTTTATGATCGAACTCAGCATCAAACTCAATAAACCCAGCAAGTTCCGTTAGATCTTTTCTCTTTTTTAAGCGGATATACTCTCTTAATGCTTCGTGAATAAGATCCTTCTTAGTCCGTAGATGACTGACAGCAAAAGCCTCTTCCAATAGTTTGCCATCTATTTCA
>JAOZRE010000328.1:0-4624 GCA_029940215.1 bacterium
TCCCATAATCACATCTTCTACTTCTAAGGCAAAAACATTTTGTCCCCCGGTTATGATCATGTCTTTTACACGACCAGAAAGGTAAAGAAAACCCTCTTCATCAAAACGTCCCAAATCTTCTGTATGAAACCAGCCGTTTTTGAAGCACTGTCTGTTTTTCTCTTCATTTTTGTAATATCCTGAAGTACAAGCAGGAGATCTTGCGATGATTTCCCCGACTTCACCTGTTTTTACATCGTTTCCTTCAGAATCCACGATACGAACGTCCGTGCCAAAAACAACTCTTCCCACAGAATCAGGTTTTCGTTCTTTATCTTCTGGTTTTATGTTGACTAAAATTGCGGATTCTTGAAGTCCGTAATACTCATAAATATTTGGACAAATGCGTTTTTTTATCTCCTTTTGAAGATCACTGGTCAAGGGAGAGGCAGCAAATACAAGTGCTCTCAGAGATGATAAATCATGTTTCTCCAGATCCTCCAAATTGAGTATGAAACTGGCCATAGTCGGGACTAAATTGGATATGGTCACTTTTTCAGTATTAATCAAAGGAAGAATTTCGTTGACATTGAACTGATGTATTACATTCCGAGCCCCTGCAATCAAACCTGCAAGACCCCATCCGAATCCAACTCTTCCGAACATAGGGAATGCGGTAAGAATCACATCATCATGTGTCAGGTCATGAAGCATCGTCATCAGTATTAGACCTGTCGCATTGTTATAGTGAGTTAATGTATACATCTTGGGATGTCCTGTTGTTCCGGAGGTGAGGTTAAAATACTGGATATCTTCTTCAGAAATTTCAACATCAGGCTCTTCAGGAGAGTTTTCTTCGATGATTTTTTCATATTCAACCGCAAAAGAAGGAATAGTGGCATCCATCCCGACAAAGGTTTTAACAGCAGGTAATTTTTCATGAATTTTTTCAGCAGTTTCTCCAAACCATGGATCAAATATAAAAGCATTTGCTTCACAATGCTCCATCAGTTCAATGACTTCTTCAGTTGCCAACCGATAGTTTAAAGGAATACCAATAACACCTATTTTGGCAAGAGCACCAAAAATCTCAAAAATTTCACTCCTATTTGTACAAAGAAAGCCTGCCGTATCACCCTTTTTTAGTCCCAGCTTTAACAGCCCATTAGCGAGCTTGTTAACCCGATCATTTAGTCCAATGAAACTATACCTGCGACCGGTAGTACTGCAAAAAACAGCTTCTCTGTCCCTAAATCGTGCTGCAGCAACCTTGAAAATATTTCCAACACTGAATGTTCCTGTCGATTTTTTTTTGTATCATAACTCTCAGAGCCATAATTAGTTAATTTAGTTTGCGTACAAACGGAGAACCCCCGATTTTGGGGGTTTTGACATGAAATAATAGTACTCAGTTCTGTGAGGAGGGGGGAGTTCAAGGGCAACCTCTCAACAGATTTGAATCATCATTTAGATCATTTTCCCCCCTTTCTTAAAATAACGATAATATCCCGGACCACAGGCTGTAGGGCATCTGAATTGATTCATCTCCTTATATTTCGCGTAAGCGTCAGACGTTTCGTCCAGGTGGTCAAGGCAATGCATTGATTCTTTGAGCAGTTCTCCGAAAATATACTCTTTGTCATCGCTATCCTGCATGGCGTTACCTACTGCTCTACCCCAGCTAATCAACAATTCCTTGGATTTTTGTAATGCTTGTTTGGGATCCTTTGCAGGACCAAAATGTGAAAAATAGATTTTATCACAGTCCAATTGTTCCAGCTTTATAATTGATTGTACTGCCAGACCGAGATCAAATTCAGGTGGTGGTGTGCTTGGAAAATAAACATCATCTTCACCAAAGTAGATTCCAAGTCCTTCCCCAGCGAAAATCGTCTTATTATTTTCATCATAAAGGGCTAAATGATGACCGGCGTGACCAGGAGTAAAAATAACACGATAGGAAACGCCATGTCCTAAATCAACTATTTCTCCATCTTTCAAAGGATGAATTCTATCTTCAGGTACGGGAACCATTTCACCATAAAATTGATCCGTCAACTCCTGGCCAAAAACCCTGAGCATACTCTTTGTCAGTCTTTCAGGGTTTTTTAGATGTTCAGCTCCGTTCTCATGCACATAAACTCGGAGGTTTGGCAACTCACGACAAAGCGTACCTGCACCTGCAGAATGATCCATATGAACATGGCTGCAGAAGAGAGCAGAGATATCCTCTGGATTGTAACCAATTTCTTTAATTCCATTGAGAACTTTCTCCAAAACAGCTGTCGGACCTGCGTCATACAACGCGATTTTATCCCCTTTAATCAAATAACAGCTGCTTGTTTTAGCTTTCCCCATAAAATGCTGATCTATCGTATGAATATAGTCATCTTTTTTTTCAAATGATTCCATCAATATTCCTTCTGATTGGTTTTCAATTCGTAAAGACATCTATAACGTAAGATTGCCACCGGTAACGAAACGCTGGTTGCCAATGATGCCACCATTTTCCTTAACTGTTTCCTTTCAATTCCATCCTTTTTGTCAAACCGGAAACGTAGAAAAAACCAAATGTACAAATAAGAGCGAATACTGCGATCAATTGCCAACCCCAAAAATAACCGGAACTGTCAGCAATAAAACCAAAAACCGGAGGTCCTATAATAATACCGGTCCAGGCAACGGTTAACATAATGCCCATGATGGAACCGGCCAACTCCTGGCCGGCAATCTCCGCCCCCAGTGTTATCAAAACCGCATTCCAACCAATAAATGTACCTCCCATCAGTATGGCCAAAAAGAATACAATCCAGACAGGAGATGACTCTGTGAGAAACGCCATTCCCGATGCCCCAATGAATGCAATAAACGTAAGAAGTATTACCGGTTTTATTCGGTCACCAGCAAATACCCGGTCACTAATAATACCCCATCCAATTCTCCCCACAGTACCAGCAATCATCGTTACGGTCATGCATGCACCCGCCAGTCCGACAGAAAAACTCAAATCTTCTTCCAGGTAAAGCATGAGGAAGGACGCGATACAGATCTGACCCATTGCCAGTAGCGGTGTTAATATACACAGAATTAAAAGCACAGGATTTGCCATAACCTTCTTCAGTGCTCCCTTTTCCACTTTTCGGGACGGCGTGGAAACCATTACCGTTCCGTCAATAGAGGTAATTTCAGGTTTTTCCCTGTACAATATCAAGGCCACAACCGCTGCTACAAACATCAAAATACCAATAACAAGAACTCCCAGTCTCCAGTCGTAAATTGCACTGAGTGTCGGCAGTAATACAGCAATTATAGCACCACCAATGGTGACTCCGGTTTGTTTGATTCCCATAGCCGTGGCTCTCAGCTTTGAAGAGAACCAGTACATAATACCTTTTGTGGATATCTGGTTAATCATTCCATATCCGATACCGCTGGCCGCGGCAAGAACCAAGAAATAGATATAGCTCCTGGCAAAAATCATAAGGGTAAAGGACAACCCCATTATCACAAGACTGAAGATGAGTAAGATTCGTGCGCCCAGCCTGTCAACCGCAAGACCTGACGGTATAGCCACCAATACAGATGTAAAGTACAGGGCTGATGTAATCGAGCCAATTTGTGCTCTATTTAGGCCAAAATTATCTCTAAGCTCAGGAGCAAGCGGACCCCAAACATAGGCCCCCATGGACATAACAAGCTGGGCTAGTACCAAAATACTTAAAATTACCCAATGATAATTACCATTTTTTATCTGAGTTACACCTGTTTTTGACTCTACCATTATTCAACTCCATCAATATTTGATGTCATTTTATTAGAATTTGATACTAACTCGAAGTTAAATTTGAATTTTGTCCCCGGATAGATCCTCAAGGTCCTGACAACTGATGCTATATTTGCAATACCATCGCATACAGCCTGAGATAATCTCTCTTTTGAAGTGCTTCTACTTGAAACCACGCATACCAGCTCCTCCAAGAAAATATTCCGTTTCTTGACGGTTTTTTACCATCATAATCCCAGGGTCTGAGCCAGTTTTTCATAGTGATATTCCGTATCGCCCAGTACATACTCAAAGGCCTTTGCCCTCCGGTAGTAAAGGCCAATGTCAAATTCCCGAGTTGTGCCGGCACCTCCATGAATCTGCACACCACGTTCCGATATGAATTTATATTGTTCATTAACCTTCGCCTTTAACGCTGAGACTTCACCTGTAACATCCAGTCCCTTATCGATCATCCAACAGACCTTGTACAGATAATTGATAGCGGTATCATATGCCAGGAGCATATCCGCCATGAAATGCTGGATCGCCTGGAATCCGCCGATTGGTTTGCCATATTGAACGCGTTTTTTAGCATAGTCTGCTGTGATATCGATTGAAGCCTTGGCACCGCCTAACATTTCAGCACATTTGGCAACCGTCGATTTCAAAGCTATTTTTTCCAATATCTCACATGCGTCTCCCGGTGTTCCAAGAATATCTGAGACCGGTATTTCCACCTTATTAAAAATGACTTCACAAGTATTATCCTTGCCAATCGTTGGTATTTTACTGCATTGAATCCCCGGATGATGGGCATCGACTAAAAAAAGCGTTGCCCCGGTGTTTTCAACTTGTGCGACAACGATCAGGCGATCTGCA
>JAOZRE010000328.1:4634-5471 GCA_029940215.1 bacterium
TCAATATTGGCATCACTAACAAACATTTTAATCCCGTTAAGGACATAGTTATTATCCTTGAGTCTGGCTTCCATTTTCAGTTCAGACATTATATAGTCCGCCTCCTCTTCGTATTGGGCCAGGGCTACCAGCTCCTTACCCTGCGTAATTCGGGGTAGTATCGTGCTCTTCTGTTTTTCGTTTCCGGCGGCAAGAACGATCAAGCCGCTTTGAACCACAGTTGAAAAGAAAGGACACGGAAATGCAGCTCTGCCAATTTCTTCCATGATAATTACTGTATCCATAAAAGAGGCATCATAACCACCGTACTCTTCAGGATAGCAGACCTCAAGCCATCCCAACTTCGAGATTTTTTTCCATAGCTGGGGAGAGTGGCCGGATTCGCAATCTTCTATCTCACGAACTATATCAGACGGACACTCCTTGATTAAAAATTCTGCTGCCGATTTTCGCAGCATTTCCTGTTCGGTGCTAAAACTAAAATCCATATTTTCCTCTTGTTGATCAAACCGCTCATATAAAACGACAATACCCGAATTGTTAGGGCTCTATCGATTAACAACGGTCCTAAGCGGTCGATGGTGTGTTATTTGAATCTCGGTAGCCCCAGGCCTATCCAGGCAATGAGATTACGTTGAATTTCAGAAGAACCAGCGGCGATGTTTAACCCCATGCAAAACTGATAATATTCGACCATGACACCGCCCATTGGCGCCCATTTTGATTTTTCAACCTGGCCATAAGGTCCCATGATTTCCGTTGCATAATTACTAATCCGTTGCAGGAGTTCGCTTGAGCAGACCTTTGCTTCCGATGCGGCGGACGCAGCCATGAACA
>JAOZRE010000609.1 GCA_029940215.1 bacterium
GGCGCTGAGCAGTTCCGTTATTTCCATCTGAATAGTCCTCTATACGAAATATTAAAAGGTAGCGGATCGAAACCCGAGAATTACACATTGATTTTTGAATTAAGTATACTGTCCCCGAAACTCTCAAAATGAATATTTCCGGGGAACCTGGATCCGTCTCCAGATCTCAGGATCGCAATAAAGAAGGGAAATTTTAAATTGGCGTATTTGATCTTTTACATACATACGGGCCTCTTTTTCTTATCGAAGGACTACAGATGCGATCCATATTCCACTCCCAGTGTTTATTGCTGTTAATGCGATTCGAAAATCATTTTTCCAGACCGCCTTGAACTTGACAATTGAAAACCGGTGGGGAACACAAAATAATTTGCAATAATTTATCAATATCATAATAACAACAATGGGCTGCAATTTTTTATTCAGAAAGGATAAATGGATTTTTCAGATAATCCCGATAGGTCTGGTTAACGAGAAGACCGTTTTTTCTCTGCGTTCTCCGTGGTGAATGTTCGGTCTTGATCAGATCCGCCCGCAAGTCCCCTTTAGTCAATTCATGGTGGATACGACGACGCAGCCAAAAAAGATTGACAAGGAAAAAGCAAATAATTGACATTCCAGCAAGCTCCGATTACATTGTAGTCATAAAGATTACACCAGATTGTCAATCATCATTTCCTTCTTCTGTTAACGAAATTTAGCGATTCAGGCACCCCGCTGAGGGGATTCGTTACAACGAAACAACAACTTCTGAGCAGGCCCGACGATGCAACTAACCATCAGATTACCGGAAGATCATGTCTCAAAGCTGGATAAAATAGCCATAAGCATGGGCTTAAAAAAGTCAGACATTACCAGAATGGCGATTAAGCGATTTATTGAAGCCTATGAGGAAAAGGAGGCAAAGCCCTATTCAAAAGTACAATCCATACTGGGAATAGTTGAGAGCGGCGTTCCTGACCTGGGGCAGAACCATCGAAAGTACCTGGTCGACAAAATCAAGGCTGGGAAAAAATGAGAGCCCTTCTGGACACAGGCCCCTGGGTAGCGTTATTGGACAGAAGTGAGAGCATGCATTCAACCTGTCTGGAGTGGTTCAAAACCTTTACAGGATCTCTGTTTTCCACGGAGGCTGTCCTGACGGAGGTAATGTATTTACTGAATTTTTCTGTAAAAGCGCAGACAGCAGCTCTCGATTTCGTATTACATGCTGCTGTTCAGTTGATGCCATCCGACTCTGACAGTCTGGCGGTTTGTCGACAGTTTATGGAGAAATACTCAGATTTGCCGATGGATTACGCGGATGCAACATTGGTTTGCCTTGCAGAAGAAACAGACATCACCGATATTGTAACACTGGATAGAAAGGATTTTGGTATTTATCGAACCGGCAATCAGGCAACCTTCAATATAATCCCCTGACATTTATGTGGATGAACTCGGAACCAGTCGCTCGATGTACATCGCCATTGAGGATCTGGGACTTGAGCATCTGTGGATTGTCTATCCCGGGGA
>JAOZRE010000048.1 GCA_029940215.1 bacterium
GTATTCAAGAAATCCTTTCACTCTTGATGAAAAAATACTATCCCGATCCATAATTGAGTCTGCTCCAAAAAGTCGAAAATTGACCTCAGGCGTCATTCCGGCGAAGGCCGGAATCCAGTAAAAACATACAGATCTGGACCCCGGCCTTCGCCGGGGTGACGATTTTTAGCCTTTTCGGAGTGGACTCAGATATAACGCCTGAAAAGGAGGTCAGGCTGGTCAGAGAGGTAATGGAGGAATCTAAGAAGTTGGATGCAGACCTATTTTTGAACAATAATAAAGACTGGCTACTGCCATAAACAGATTATGCCGTCCTGCTAATCAAACAGAAAGCGGCGGTCAATATCCAGGGAAGGAACATTCATCAGGATGAATCCATGACCATCCTTCAGAGAGCCTGGATTGATCGTCATGGGGTGTTGATCGTTGTCGATGCGGGTGGTGTGGGTATGACCGTGGATAAAAACATCAACCGGCTGATCCTTCAACACCCTCTCTGCAACACCGTCTATGTGAGAAACAGCAAAAAACCTGCCTTCCAGTTCAAAATAGACAACCGTATCGATCAGCACCTGTGGCATCTTCTGCATGTTTTTGAGAGTGATGCCGTAGTCACAGTTGCCTATAGCAATGTAGCAGTTAATTTCCGGATGATGGGCAAACAGATCAGATACATCGCTGGTAACAAAGTCGCCGGCATGAACAAGGTGGTGAATCCCTTCCCGTTTGAGGTAATTCAAAAATTTCCTCAAATCGTCGTACGCATTGTGTGAATCCGAAATAACAGCCAGTTTCATTTTTCCCTGTTTCAGTTGTTTTTTTCTGTCGTGGTTAAGAATTTTTTTATATCCATGGGCGATTCAAGCAGTGCCTTCGCTCCGGAGTCAAGCAGTTCCTCCTTTGTCCGAAACCCCCACAGGGCTCCAGCCGGAAACATTCCGGCTCGACCAGCAGTAAACATGTCTATATGTGTATCGCCAAGGTAAAAGAACTCGGCTGGATCCAGCCCCATATCTGCTGAAATCCTCAGTGCTCCCTCAGGAGACGGTTTGTGCTCAAATCCCTCCCGCTTCCCCCAGATTTCTTCAAACCGCCACCGAGGCAGAAACTTGCCAACGCACATCTCAGTAAACGCCTGGGGTTTATTTGATAGAATCGACAGCCGATAGCCATTGTCCTGCAAGTAGTCCAGCATATCAACTACCCCCGGGTAAGGCCGGGTCTTCTCCTGCCAGTTGAGATCATAATCTTTGAGGAAGGCTTCAAGACAGGCCTCAATGGTCTCATCATCCCTGTTTGCTTCAGGCAGGACTTTCGTAACAAGTTTCAAGGCTCCCTCACCGACAAAATACCGATAGTCTTCCAGTGGATGAACCGGAAACCCATTCGCCTCCAGCATACGATTGCCAGCCATTCCCAGATCCTCCAGTGTATCCAGAAGGGTCCCATCCATATCAAAAAGTACAGCTTTGTAGGCCATCCAGTCTCCCCTGATCTTCAGTTCCGTTCATATTCCGGCGATTTTATTTCATTCTAAAAATATTTCGTCACCCTGTCGAAACAAATCGGTTAAAAAATGCCCCCGGAAATAGTCTTTCTTTGTCAATTCATTCAATTAGGAAAAAATAGAGCCCTATCACCCTCGCTTTATCGTCTCCACGCTCAGGGGTGACGGACAGGGCGTTGGTAAAGCCAGTAATTTAATAACATTGATTATTTGGGCCAAAGCTGTTAATGTCTCATTCAAAATTGGGTACCAGCCCTGTGCATGAACGTAATCCACTTCATCTGCAATTAGCAGACAGTCCGGAAATAATTCCGGATAATCGCCAGGAAGGGAGGTGATTGTAATTCATTCGTTTTTCGGAATTCTGTCACTGCATTAGGAGGGAATCAATGAGTATCACCAAAACATACTTCAAAAGCAAACCCACGTGCAAATTGACCTTCAGGTTGATGAAAGATGAGGTTGGAGATGCCGAGACCATTCATCTTGTCGGGGAATTCAACAAATGGAATACCCGCAGAATGGAGTTGAAGCATTTGAAAAACGGGGATTTCAAGATTGAGTTGGAGCTGGAGTCGGGGTGCGAATATCAGTTCCGATACCTGATTAACCAGAAGCAATGGACAAATGATCCGGAGGCCGATAAAACAGCCCCCACACCATTTCCAGACAGTGTCAACTCAGTGGTTGTCACCTGAGGGGATCACACGGACCAGAGCCAGGGATCTGTGTCCTGCTGCTTCTGTTCAAAATCACCGATCGCTGATTCATGCTGCAGGGTCCAGGCAATATCATCCAGCCCACTCAGCAGGCATTCCCTGCGAAAGTCATCAACGACAAATGTTATGACCGTTCCGGCAGGAGTGGTTAACTGCTGTTCCGCCAAGTCCACCTTGAACGGTACCCCTTCATTTTCCCTGATTTCCGACATCAGCTTAGCAAGATCAGGTGCAGAAACTACTACTGGCAATATTCCATTTTTAAAGCAGTTGCTGTAAAAGATATCCGCGAAACTGGTTGAGACCACCACGCGGAAGCCATAGTCCAGAATCGACCAGGGAGCATGTTCACGTGAAGACCCACAACCAAAGTTATCTCCAGCCACCAGGATGGAGGCCCCTTTAAAGGCCGGGTTGTTCAGCTCGAAGTCAGGATTGTCACTCCCGTTTTCGAGGAAACGCCAGTCATGAAAGAGATGAATCCCATATCCGGTGCGGCTGACTTTTTTAAGAAACTGCTTGGGTATGATCTGATCCGTATCGACGTTCGTGCGATCAAGGAGGGCTGCTATGCCTTCATGTACTGTTAACGGTTCCATGTTCATTCCTGTTGGGTTAATTGGTATCTGGTTGTATAAGCTGAGGGATCGTTCATACCGACTATAGCCAGTTTCGTACATCGACCAGTTTGCCCTCGATAGCGGCAGCGGTGGCCATTTCCGGTGACAACAGGTGGGTACGGCTACCCTTTCCCTGTCGACCCTCGAAATTTCTGTTGGAAGTTGAAGCACAACGATCTCCAGGCCTTAAGACATCATCGTTCATTGCCAGGCACATGGAACAGCCCGGCTCTCGCCATTGAAAACCTGCCTTGATAAATATCTGGTCCAACCCCTCTTTTTCAGCTTGCTCCTTGATAATTCCCGACCCGGGCACGACGATAGCTGTTACGGAATCACTCACCTTTTTACCGTCCGCTAACTGTGCAGCAGCCCGAAGGTCTTCGATACGGCTGTTGGTACAGGAGCCAATGAAAACATGATCAATCACAATCTCCGACATGGGGGTTCCTCCCTCCAATCCCATGTAAGACAGCGCTTTCCGGCAGGACTCTTTATCACCTGCATTTTCAAAGTCGTCCGGTGACGGTACGTTCTGATCGATCCCCGTCACCTGTCCGGGAGATGTTCCCCAGGTCACCTGCGGAACAACATCTTTTGTGGTGATAACGATATTTTCGTCGTAGGTCGCATCAAAATCAGATACCAGTCTCTTCCAGGAGGCCACTGCCTGCTCCCACTGATCCCCTGTTGGCATATTCACACGCCCCTTGAGATAAGCAAATGTTGTTTCATCTGGAGCGACCATCCCTGCGCGGGCACCACTCTCGATAGCCATGTTGCAGAGTGTCATCCGCCCTTCCATGGAAAGGCGCTTCACCGCGTCTCCGGTGTACTCAATGACATGTCCGTTACCACCTGCCGTACCAATCTTGCCAATTACAGCCAGCGTCATATCCTTGGCCGTGGAGGTTTCCGGCAGATCACCGTCAAAATGAACTCGCATGGTTTTTGACCGGTACTGCTGCAGCGTCTGGGTAGCAAACACATGCTCCACTTCAGAGGTCCCGATCCCGAACGCCAGCGCACCAAACGCCCCATGAGTAGCTGTGTGGCTGTCTCCACAGACCACAACCATCCCGGGCATGATATATCCCTGCTCAGGCGCAATCACATGAATTATTCCCTGGGCAGGGTTGGAAAGATCAAACAGCTTGATATCGTTTTCGCGACAATTCCTTTTTAAGGTTTCAACCTGTTCAGCCGCAATCGGATCAGCGATGGGCAAGTGGCGATTCTGTGTTGGAATACTGTGATCCATTGTCGCCACAGTCTTATCCGGTCGCCTGACTTTCTGCCCGTTCAACCGTAACCCTTCAAAAGCCTGAGGGCTGGTAACCTCATGAACCAGATGACGGTCCACATAAATGACGGTAACCGCGCCGGGCTTATCAACTACCAGGTGTTTTTCCCAGATTTTTTCATAGAGTGTTTTTCCCATCTTTATCCTTTTCCTGCGCTGATCATTAAATAATGCTGTTCCGGGTTCACGAACCTGCCAACAAGGGAGATAATGGAGCCTGATTGCTAAGACACCGAAACAATCCACTGGACCTTCGGTACCTCTATTGACGCTGAGATATAGTCAATCCTGTTTTAAGTTTTCGTTTCACCTCTGTATAATAATAGGATATTCCGTTCCAGAAAATGAGTCCAATTAATTTTACTAATTCACCTCATGAAAAGTATTCATCTTAAGAATATCGATTTGAATCTCCTGCTCATATTTGACTGTATCTACCGGGAAGAGAGCATAACCGAGGCCGGCGAGAAGCTGGGCAGAACGCAGTCAGCGGTCAGCCACGCCCTGGAACGACTCCGTAATCTTTTTGACGACCCCCTGTTTGTCCGCACTTCCAACCGAATGCGCCCAACACCCAGAGCGAACGAGCTGGCCGGTCCGATACAGATGGCACTGAAAAACATCCAGGATGTCCTTATTATGCCGTCTGAATTTTCTCCCGACAAACTGGAAAGAACCTTTGTGATCTCCATGTCCGACTATTGTGCAACAGTCATTTTGCCCCCATTGATCAAAGAGCTCTCGCAAACAGCCCCTCATGTTCGACTGGAGGTACTGGCACCAGCCACATCAGATGCACAGCGGGGCTTGGAGTCAGGGGCCTTTGACCTGATTATCGGCAACAGAGACGTTACGGCGGGCATCTATCAGCAGAAACTGTTTGATGATGAATTTGTATGCATGTTGAGTCGAGATCATGAGGAAATTGGCGAGACTTTAAGCCTGGAGGCTTATCGGGAGAATCTTCATATCATTTTCGCGCCGAGCGCCAGGAAAGACAAGTTGGAGAACAGTCTCCGCAAACAGGGCATTAAACGGAACGTGGCCCTGCAGGTACCGCATATTCTGGTTATCCCACAAATTTTGAAGGGAACACCTTACCTGGTGACTCTTCCACGGAAACTGGCAGAAGCACTGGACGTGACTTTTCTGAGACTGCTGAAACCGCCTGTGGAATGTCCGGAAATTCCGGTCATGCAATACTGGCACGAGGCTCTAAACAATGATCCCGCGCATCGCTGGCTACGAAAGCTGATCCACATCGTTATATAGTCTGCAGGAGGCGTGATTGCCAACTATGTGGGGTAGCTGCGGACCGGATGCACGGGATTTCTGTTGGGATGTTGATTATGAATTCACTTCTTCAAATTCAGCATCCACAACATCCTCATCTTCTTTTGCTTCAGTGCTGCCAGCATTCTGATGAGCTTCTGCTTCTGCCTGCGGGCCAGCATCCTGGTACATGGCTGAAGAGGCCTTGTGAAGCACCTGATTCAATGATTCAACAGCTGCTGCCAGGACTCCGGCATCATCACTTTCCATGGCCTTTTTCAGGTCATTGATCCCGGATTCAATAGCCGCTTTGTCTTCATCCTGAATTTTATCGCCGGATTCTGCCAGAAGCTTTTCGCTCTGGTAGACCAGTGAATCAGCTTGGTTCTTCTGGTCGATGAACTCTCTCTTCTGCTTATCAGTGTCAGCATGTTGTTCTGCTTCCTGAACCATTTTTTCGATCTCTTCTTCGCTCAATCCGCTGGAAGATGTGATCTGAATTTTCTGTTCCTTCCCGGTTCCCAGATCCTTGGCTGAAACATGAACAATACCATTAGCATCGATATCAAAGGTCACCTCAACCTGGGGAACACCGCGTGGTGCCGGGGCAATACCCACCAGTTCAAATCGGCCCAACGTTTTATTGTCTGACGCTATTTCACGCTCTCCCTGGAGAACATGAACACTGACAGCCGGCTGATTGTCAGCCGCCGTTGAAAATATTTGACTCTTCTTTGTGGGAATCGTGGTATTCCGTTCAATCAGCCTGGTTGCGACGCCACCCAGCGTTTCGATACCAAGAGACAATGGGGTCACATCAAGCAACAATACATCCTTCACGTCACCCGTCATTACACCACCCTGAATGGCGGCACCGGTGGCCACCACCTCATCCGGGTTCACACCTCGATGTGGTGCTTTACCGAAAAAGGTCTCAACCGTTTCCACAACTTTCGGCATACGGGTCATTCCCCCTACCAGAATCACATCTTTGATATCATTTGCCTGTACACCGGCATCCTTCAATGCAGAACGCATCGGATCCAAGGTTCTTTCTATCAGATCGTCCACCAGCTGCTCCAGTTTTGATCGGGTCAGCTTCACATTCAAATGTTTAGGGCCAGAGGCATCCGCAGTGATGAATGGTAGATTAATATCAGTTTCGACTGATGATGAAAGCTCATGCTTGGCTTTCTCAGCGGCTTCTTTTAGACGTTGCAGCGCCATTTTGTCACCCCTGAGGTCAATACCCTGATCTTTCTTAAACTCCTCGGCCAGGTGATCGATGATCCTCTGATCAAAATCCTCACCACCGAGATGGGTGTCACCGTTGGTTGATTTGACTTCAAAAACGCCGCCGCCAATTTCAAGGACGGAGACATCAAATGTTCCACCACCAAGGTCAAACACAGCAATCAATTCTTCATCTTTCTTATCCAGTCCGTATGCAAGGGCTGCTGCTGTTGGCTCATTGATCACCCTTATTACATTCAATCCCGCAATCTTTCCCGCATCCTTGGTCGCCTGCCGCTGTGCATCATTAAAATAGGCTGGAACCGTCACCACTGCATCAGATACGGTTTCACCCAGGTAGTCTTCAGCTGTCTGTTTCATTTTCTGAAGGACGAAAGCTGAGATTTCAGCTGGTGAATATGAGTTATCTGCAACCTTGATTTGGGCCAGTCCATTTGCAGCCTTTTCAATTTTATAGCTCAGTGTCGCTTTATCTGATTGCACCTGGCTTGAATCAAACTGGCGCCCAATCAGGCGTTTGGCTGCATAGATGGTTTTTTCCGGATTGGTGATGGATTGCCGACGGGCAACCTGACCGATCAGCCTTTCGTCTGTGTCTGTAAACGCCACTACAGATGGTGTTGTTCTTGATCCTTCAGCATTCGTAATCACTTTGGCTTCTCCACCTTCCATAACAGAAACACATGAATTGGTTGTTCCCAGGTCGATACCTATGACTTTTCCCATTTTTTACCTCGCAATGAATAGTTATTTTAAAACGGTTACTCTCTTAAATGGTCATGCCGGTATTAATCGAGTGGATCCCGCAAAGCAGCACCGGTAACCAATTTTTTCTGGGCTCCGCCTTTTGGCAGGTACCCTAATTTAAACCTCAAACGGGTTTTACAGTTGATCATTCCCTACTATTCTGCAAAGCGGGTGCCATAATTTTTTACTCAATATTTCAGATAGATAAGCGGGAGATGTCTCTGGATGGGTCAAAAGTGGATGTTAAAAGAGGGAGATTGAGGGTTAAAAAGAGGACCCCTTTTGACCATCTCGGCCAAAATGACCGGGGACACCTGGCAGATGGGTATCAGGTGAGTTTATTGCGGGCTTCCATTGTCAACAGCCATTCTTTATTGTCAAGGCCGCTGGCGAAACCAACCAGCTTTCCGCTCTTGCCAATCACCCGATGACAAGGAATGATGATCCCGATGGGATTGTGGTGATTCGCCTGACCAACAGCCCGGCAGTACTGGTTGCCCCCCAGTTTTTCAGCCTGTTTGGAGTAGCTGACCGTCTGACCATAGGGGATCTCCTGCAACGCCTTCCAAGCATTCTGACGAAAGGGAGTTCCCATGGGATTCAATGGCAGAGAGAAGGTCTGTCTGTTTCCGGCAAAATATTCGGTCAGCTGTTTTTCCGCTTTTTTTAGTAGGGCGGTGCGTTTTTGTACAAAGGTCACGCCTTTTATTGAGTTCAAGTCAGACTGTCCTGCTATCGGGGAGTTACCAAAGTTGGTGCCAATCAGCTGTTCAGATTGCTCAGCCAGCGTTAGGTTACCGAGCGGCGTTTCCATAACATGGTAGTATACCGGCTCATTCGATTTAATGAACTTGATAATGTTGGCGTTCATGACATTTATGGGAAGCGATATTAAAGATCTCGGACCAGATTGACAATTTCATTCTCGTTGGGAAACCGGCCGCTTCTCATCTTGGAAAAGATCTGCTTGCCATCCACACTAACTTCAAACACGCCTCCTCTGGAGGGAATCAACTCTTCTTCCACCTGAAATTGTTCTTTGAGATCGTCTGCCAGACTGGCAGCTCTGGGATAGTAGTTTCATTCACCACAGTATTCAATTCTAACTTTCATCAGTTGCCCTCACTATGAAGGTTATTGCTGCCTTTCGATATCCTGCATTAAAACAGCCTTATTGTATGTATCAATCACATCTTTACGATTGAGAATGCCCAGTATCTTCCGTGGATTTTCAGGACTAACTACAGGAATAGCTGAGATATCCTTGATCCCAAACTTACGAATGGCCTTCGTCAGGTTATCACCGGGGTACAGTGTAATCAAGTTGGTTTCGGCCAGGTCCTTCATTACCACCAAGTGTTCAAGCCCCTCTTCCAGCATTATTTCCCGGATATCCTGAAAAGAGACAATGCCAGTCAGATTATCCTGCGAGTCCAGAACAGGGTAGTATTGTGCCTTACTCAAGGGGAAATACGCCAAGAACTCAGCAAAGCTCATGGTTTCCTGCAGTCTTTCGAACTCCCGCTCCATGACAGTCGTCACCAGAATGGTATTGAGGATATTGGTCTCGGCCCCTTTATGCAGGTAGATTCCCTTTCTGGAGAGTTCCATGGAGTCCAGCGAATCATCACACAGCCTGCGTGCCACCATCACACCTATCACAGACGCAAACATGATCGGTATAATAACCTGATAGTTGCTGGTCAATTCGAACAACAGAAAAATAGAGGTCATGGGTGCGTGGGTCGCGGCAGCCAGAAAGGCTCCCATTCCCACAAGGGCATACGACCCAGGCTGAATTCCAATCGAAGGAAACAGCCAGTCCACTCCCCAGCCAAAGGCAGCACCAACCATGGCCCCGATAAACAGGCAAGGTGCGAACACCCCACCCACATTTCCAGAGCCCAGCGTGATAGAGGTCGCGACCATCTTCAGTACCACCAGCAGTAAAATCACCTGGATCGTTATTGTAGGCGATGAATGAATAGCCTGGTTAATATACTCATAACCATCAGCCAGTGTGCCGAAATGAATCAGTCCCAGCAATCCGACCATGAAGGCGCCCAGAATAGGCTTGAGCTGACGGTTCATTTTTAAATTGTCAAAGCGATCACCAATGGCAAAGAACATCTTAATGAACAGATAAGCCATAATTCCGATCAGCAGTCCCAATACAATGTAAAAGGCGAACTCATAGTAGCTGATAAAATCATACTGCAGCACACCAAAGGTCGGTTTTGATGTATAGTAGGCCCTCGATATGGCCGTTGCCAAACCTGAGGCGATAACAATGACGCCGAATGTTTGCAGTTGAAACTCACCCACCATGATAATCTCCTGGGCAAAGAGAACCCCAGCCAGTGGGGCGTTGAACTGTGCCGCAATTCCGGCTGCTGACCCGCACGCAACCAGAACTTTCAGACGATGGCTCCCCATCTCAAAAAACCGCCCGATTGAGGATCCCACTGCCCCCCCAATCTGGGCAATGGGCCCCTCGACACCTGCTGACCCACCGGTTCCGATGGTCAATGCGGCGGTAAATATTTTAACAAATATCTGACGCGTCTTGATCAGTCCGCCCCTCAGATGCACACTGATCAGAAAACGAGGCATTCCATAGCCGTTTATCTCTCCCGGGTAACGCAGAGAGAATGGGATCAGAATAATTGCCCCGATCATCGGGATCAGGGGCAGAAGGTAGATGGAATATGCAGCCAGCCAGGGGTAAATAACCTCAAACGAAAGATGATAAATCTGGTGATGCAGGTATCTGAAGAAAACAGATGCGAATCCGGCACCGATGCCCACCAGACAGGCCAATATCAATTCGATATTGGATTCACTGAATCGAATGCGAAAGAATGCAAGCCCTTTCAGGAGGAAATCGATAATACGGTTCTGTCTAAAGTGCGAAATATTGAGCATGGTAGCCAGTGCTATTTACAGTTTGCAAGTGTCTTCTATCAAGTATTCGGTCTGTCCCAGGTTCCCCTGAAGGATTCACGTGCTGGGCCTTCCATAATCACCTGGTTCCCGTGTCCCTCCCAGGTCAATCTCAGATCTCCACCTTTTAAATGATTGAGAAGTGTGGCGGCGGTCCTGCCGATCAACATGCCGGCAACACATACAGCCGATGCCCCTGTACCACAAGCCCAGGTCTCTCCGGACCCTCTCTCCCAGGTACGTTGTATCACTTCATTCGGGGAGATAATCTGGACAAACTCCACATTAATACGCCGTGGAAACCGGTCATCGTTTTCAACAATCGGCCCCCATTCCTGTACAGGTGTCTTTTCAACGTCATCGACATAAGTAACAAAATGCGGATTTCCCATGGATACCAGAGTTCCATTCAGGGAAAAGCCTCTAAAATCGAACCGGTGATCAACAACCTGCTCCCCGGAAAGCTTACTGGGGATGTTTGCGGCATCCAGGACCGGAACTCCCATTTCGACCCGTGCCATCATCACTTTTCCATCTGAATCCACCTGTAGATCCAGATGTTTGATACCAGCTCCGGTCTCTACCTGAATGGAAGATGACGAGACCAACCCATGTTCGAACGCATATTTCCCGACGCAACGAATGCCGTTTCCACACATTTCGGCTTCCGAGCCGTCAAAGTTATACATAATCATCCTGACATCCGCCACATCGCTGGGTGCTACCAGGATCAGGCCGTCACCACCGATACCAAATCGACGATGCGACATCTCACGGGCCAGTGTTTCAGGATTTTCTATGGTCTCATCAAAAAGGTTGATATATATATAGTCGTTCCCCGCGCCTTCCATTTTGGTAAATTTGATCGCAGCCATTCCATCTCATAAAGTGATTAGGGATCGTACTAAAATTACTCAAGTGTTTCCCATTAGTGTAAAAGGAAACACTTGAGTAATTTTTGAGCCGACCCCCTAACAACCAGTTGCCGAACCCCTGAGGTATTGGTCATGATTCTGTACCAAGCCATGATGTTTACATAAACAGGCCCTGCCGGTATGATACAGGAACATACTCAATAGCCGGCCAAACAGTCGCCAAAAGTGACCATGAAAAACTGCGTACCGTATCAACTACTTTTTGTTACCCTTTTGATAGGCACTTTGGCCGCCCCGGTTTATGCGCTTGATTTCAGGGAGCAACTTCTGCTTGTTCGAGAAATCAAATATAAACACTGGCATCTTCAGAAAAAGAGAATTACAGGTTATACAATAATTGAAATTAAAACCATGCTTAAAGAGGGGAAAAAATATTTTTTGGAGACCAGCCTGAATCAGAACCAACAGGGAAAGGTATTTTCCGAAAAAAAAGCATGGTACGAATTTGAGACAGGTCAACTGGACTCATACACAGAAGTCGACTACCGCACCGGAATCAGTATCTCGAATCGGATAAACGCTCAAAAGATGCTGACGACGGTGACGGATGGGGATGACCAGTTGGAGATCTCACTTGACATGGAAAAAAGGCTGGTTCCCTTTGAAGCACTGACACTCTTCCTGCAGCAATCAATTCCCAAATTGCAGGAGAAACGGGAAATGAGCTTTAAGCTTTATCTTCCGGTCATGGCCATAGAATTGAAGCGAAAGGGATTGCCTCTCTCTTTCAGTAAGTTCGAGATGGCCGCTTCTGTTATCGAAATGCCACAAATTGAAACCCCGCTCGGCCTGCGATCGGCTTTCCGGTTGTTGATTAAACCGACCTCATTTCTGATCAATGCCATACTCCCCAAGGAAAAAACCGAGTTTCACTTTACCTTCATGACAGAGCCACCATTTTTACTCCTGACGTTTGAGGAGAATCAAACCAGGAGTATCCTGATCTCGTACCAGCCATGACTGCAACAGGTGACACCCCCTGAAAATTATCCATCAGTCCTAGTTATTCTTAACCCCGACAACGCTGGCATATCAATATGCAAAATAAGGAAGTATTTAAAAATCTTGCTACTCATCTGGATCACCTTCCCGGCGGCTACCCTGAAACGGAAACAGGCGTAGAACTGAAAATTCTGGAAAAGCTGTTCACCCCTGAAGAGGCGGCGTTGGCTCAGCATCTGACGTTGCTGGATGAAAAGCCGAATGTGGTAGCCTATCGTGCAGGAATCACGCTGCAGAAAACCACAGGTCTGCTAGAGGGTATGGCTCAGAAGGGGCTTATATTTTTTACACCGGAACCGGATGGAAGCACGTCGTACATGGCAGCCCAGTTTGTCGTGGGTATCTGGGAGATGCAGGTCGGATACCTGGAAAAAGAGCTGGCAGATCTGTTTGAAGCATACCTGTCAGATCTGTTTCATAAAAACGAATGGAAAGAGGTCCCCCAACTCAGAACCGTTCCCGTTGAACAGAGTATCGACAGTGAGCTGAGAGTCCTGCCCTACGAAAGGGCCAAAGAACTGATCCGGGGAAAATCCAACTTCACCGTTACACCCTGTATCTGTCGGGTTGAAAAAGGATTGGGGGGTGATGCCTGCAGCAAGCCTTTGGAAACATGTATCTCGTTTGGGACAGAAGAGGATTACTTTGCCAGCAGCGGATTCGGGCGTCCGGCAACGATGGAAGAGGTCCTGGATATTCTTGAGTTGGCTGATAAAAAAGGACTGGTTATTCAGCCCAGCAATGGAAAAGAGGTAAAATGGATCTGCTGCTGTTGTGGTTGCTGTTGTGGGGTCCTGAGGACTATCAAGACCTTTCCAAAACCTAACGAGCTCACCTCCTCTCCGTTCACACTCGCCATCAACATCGATTTTTGTGATGGCTGCAAAAAGTGTATCACGCGGTGCCAGATGGACGCCATCACCGTTCCGGTTGACAAAATAGTCTGGGAAAAGGATCGATGTATCGGCTGCGGATTGTGCGTCACCAGCTGCAAATCAGGGGCATTGGCATTAGAACGAAAACCGAACGCGGAGCAGTCGCGCATTCCCAAAGATATCGTGGATGCCTCCATCAAAACTTTAAAACTGCGGAACAAAGCGCGTCTCCCAAATCTGGCCATGATGCTGATCCGATCAAAACGGGACCGGTTTCTGGCTCGAAACATCCGTTAGCGTCAATAACCGAAACATTGACTTATTGCGATTAAATTACTAAAGAGAAGAAAACGGTCTTAATGTCTCAATGAGACACACCTGCTAATCATTTTCAGAATCTAGCATATCCAGTCAAAAAGAGGTCCAACATGCGATGCATCGATCTTTCTACACTCGTATCCAACAGTCCCGCAGATACACCTGATTTTCTCAAGTCTGAAATAACTTACAGCGACCATGCTGAAGGCGCCGCACAAGCGACTGCGATTTTGGGCATCAAACCAGAGCTCTTCCGCAACAGTGAGGGATGGGCGACAGAGACCATCACAAAACTCGGAACCCATGATTCAACCCATGTTGACGCCCCCTGGCACTACAACAGCGAAATTCAAGGGAAAAAGGCACCAACCATTGACGAAATGCCTCTGGAGTGGTTTTTCGGAAACGGTGTAAAGTTCGATATGACCCATAAAGAGGAGGCAGATCCCGTCACAGTTGATGATATGGAAAAAGAGCTGAAGCGAATCAGCTACACGTTACAACCGTTTGATATCGTTCTTGTTTACACAGGGAGAGATGTCTTTTATGGACAAGCGGACTATATCTTCAAGGGATGCGGGGTTACAGCTGAAGCAACAAAATGGCTCTATGAAAAAGGCATTCGCGTAATGGGAATCGATGGCTGGGGATGGGATATGCCTCTCAACGTCCAGGGACAACAGGCCATGGAAAAGAATGAGCCTGGCAGCTTCTGGAGCGCTCATCAGGTAAATCTGCCTTATTGCCACATCGAACGACTGGTCAATCTGAAGGATGTGCCTTCCACCGGATTTCAGGTTTCCTGCTTCCCTCTCAAAATAGAGCGTGGCAGTGCAGGTCCGGCCCGTGTGGTTGCGATACTGAATGATTAAACTGAGAAGGGCAGGACCAGGTATCAGTCATCAGATACTGAATTTCGACCAACTGCCCTGTTGGCTGTTATTGGACAGGGAAAAACGAAGCTTCAGAAGATAGTCTTCCCGGCTGATATCAACGGCCCCCATGCTGCTCAGGTGATGGGTCGGAAGCTGGCAGTCGACAAAATCAAATCCCAGATTCCCCACCAGCTTGGCCAGCGACACCAGAGCCACCTTCGAAGCATCTGAACGATGGCTGAACATGGACTCACCAAAAAAGGCCTTTCCCAGCGAAATGCCGTACAACCCGCCAACCAGTTCATCATCTAGATAGATTTCCACCGAGTGTGCAAACCCGGCCTCATGAAGCCCGCAATAGGCATCGATCATCGCTTCAGTAATCCAGGTCCCATCCTGCCCTGGTCGGCCGGTCTGACTGCAGTTCCGAATCACTTCCCTGAAATGGGTATCGAATTTAACGGTGAATTTGTGGCTCCTCAAAACACGGCGCAGGCTTTTTGAAATATGGACTTCATCCGGCATCAAAATGGCACGGGGATCGGGAGACCACCATAACAGCGGCTGCCCTTCGGAATACCATGGGAAAATTCCCATACTGTAGGCCAGCAGAATCCGTTCCAGACGAAGGTCTCCCCCCACAGCCAGCAATCCACCGTCATCAGCGAGGGAAGGGTCCGGAAAGATCAGTTCATCACTCAGTTTGTAGACAGGCATGCTCAGTAGATTCAGGTGTGAAAAGGGACCGGGCTTTCAAGTCCCGTTTCAAACAGGATAACCACCTGTGTGTTGTTTGTCACGCACCGGATTGAACGAATTGATTCGGGAGAAAAAAGGTGTTCAAGTCCGGGGCGACTCATGCTGTGCGGAGAATATAAGTAGTGAGGAAAGATTCCCCCCGGACTAATCCGGAGGGAACCCAGGAAAGGACTATCCTAACAACTGAAGCACGTTTTGAGGCAGCTGGTTAGCCTGAGCCAACATCGCCGTCGCAGATTCAGACATAATCTGATTTCTGGTAAACGTTGCCATCTCCTTCGCCATATCCACATCACGGATGATGGATTCAGAAGATACCAGGTTCTCATTGGCCACCCGCAGGTTGGACAGGTTACTTTCCAGCGTATTCTTCTGGAAGGCTCCCAACTCACCCCGGTCTGATGTGACCTGGTTAATCGCAGTATCAATCATCTTGAGAGCATCCTGCGCTCCCTGAAAATTGGTCACATCGATATCAGCCAGACTCTGGTAATTGGACTTGTTGGCAATACCGTTGGCCATATTTTCCGGGTTGGTACTTTTCATCGAAATCCCGACAGTCTGGCCTGCATTAGCGCCAACCTGGAACTTCATGGAATTCTGAGCGACAAACACACGACCGGCTGATATCCCATCTTCTGGAATTTCAGGTCTCGGTTCCTGTTCCTGACCCTCTTCACCTTCAACTACGAGATCAGCAACCTCACAGTCGGCCGCAATCTCAAGATCCTTGCCCTCACCGTAGTAGCGGACAGACAAACCATCCACACATGCGGCACCTTTCACTCCCGTCAGGATCTGCCCAACACCAACCGCGGACTCACCATTGATGGTCCCCTTCACGTCCTTTCCAACTTCGGAAATTTCGATCTCGTTGGCGTCTTGACTAAGAACACCGGCGGTACTACTGGAAACCTGAAAGTTATAAGCAGACCCGTAATCCTTGTGTTTGATCTCGATCTGCCCTTCTTCCGTCAGGGATATATCGAGTTCCAACCCTTTCCGGTTGATCTCATTTCTCAGGTTCTGAACCACAGTGGCTGCCGTATCATCAGCATTTGATGTATAGGTAGCCATCCGCCCTTTCTCGATAACCGTCAGTTGTTCACCGGCCTTGACGATCTCATCGGTAAGGGCAGTGGCTCCAAGAATCGTGCTCTTGGATGCCGCTTGGGTAATTTTGACATCAAATCCGTTTTCGCGAGAATCACCCGAATTCAGGGTCGCTCCAACGAACTCAAGATCTTCGCCAGTTGTAGTCCCAAAAGCGCCCCTGGAACCGTCCAGAAGTCTTTTGTTACCAAACTGGGCCTGACTGGAAATTCGATCGATAGTTGAAAGTGCATTCTCGATCTCTTTTTGATCCGCAGCCAGCATCACTTCATCGTTAACCCCTTCATTCGCCGCATGAATCGCCAGCTGGCGCATGCTGGTCAGAAGATTGTTGATCTCCGACATGTTGGCTTCCGCCGTCTGAACGAGTGAGACCGCAGTTTCCGAGTTGTCGATGGCCTGGTTGAGGCCGGCGATCTGCGCTCTCATCTGTTCAGAAATAACCAAAGCTGCCGGTCCTTCAGCCGCTCGGTTGATTTTCAAGCCTGATGACAAACGCTCAAGCGTTTTTGCCATACTGGCTTGATTGGCCTGTAAATTCCTGTGAGAATTTATGGCACTGGTGTTGTGATTAATTCGCAAACTCATAACCTACCTCCTTGTAGTGGTTAGATTTCAGTCTGGACTACCCGAATGAAAAAACAACCTGCATCCTTGCAGGCCCGTCATTTGAACTGCCTCCTTCAATACAAGGGTGTTCACATGGTTTTCCCACAAGCTTCCAGACGGATTGATTTGTGTTTGGAAATCACAGCGGATTTCCAAACACAGTTTTTCTTCCTTTTACGTCAACAGATGCTATTCAGCTCTGCGCTCACTGGTGTTATCGAAGGGCGCACTTGTCCTCTGTTTATATTCCGCAAACAGAGAACGGACTACCCCTGTCAACTATCTACCGGCGAATGAAACAACTCCCGGATAAACCGGGCGACATTCATCGCTCGCAGCACCGGATTCCTTGGAATAGACAAGGAAGTCCAGCAGAACATAGATCTGAAAAATGCCTTCTGTAGACCATCTTTCTATTAAAACCTTCCTCATAAACAAACGAGTACGAGCAACAGTATCAACTATCGCATTGGATGGTGCATTCAACGGGGCATCAGCAACAAAACTGTATGCTGAATTCCTGTTGATTAGTCCTTCCGATCATCAGGCCGACTGCTATTCAAGCAACTGCAACACCCGTTCGGGCATCTGGTTGGCTTGTGCAAGCATGGCATTTGATGACTGCGACATGATCTGATTTCTCGTGAATGAAGCCATCTCCTTCGCCATATCCGTATCCCGGATGATGGACTCGGAAGAGACCAGATTCTCGTTCGCTATCCGGATATTGGACAGGTTACTTTCCAGGGTGTTTTTCTGAAACGCACCAAGATCCGCACGATTGGCGGTGATCTGGTTGATCGCTTCATCTACCAGTTTTATACTGTCCTGGGAACCTTGAAAGGTCCTGAGATCAATATCAGCCAGGCTATCGAAATCGGAAAGATTGACGATGTTTCTCGACAATTTATCCGGATCGACGCTTTTTATGGAGATTCCTGCTGTCTGCAGTTTATTACCACCGATATGAAACTTGGTACCGTTCTGTGTGACAAACACACGTCCCACTGCGATACCTTCTTCCGGCATTTCAGGCTTTTCTTCTTCAACAACTTCGCCATCCTGCAAATCAGCTACTTCACATTCTACTTCCCGCAAGAAATCCTTCCCTTCCCCGTAAAAACGGACTTCCAGGCCATCAACGCATTTGGAGCCGTCGATACCGGTTAACACCTGCCCCTTACCAGTGGTTGTTTCACCATTGATGGTACCAATGATGTCTTTACCAATGTTTGCAAGAGCAATCTGTCCACCCTGTTCACTCAACACGCCTGCCGTACTGCTGGTAACCTGGAAGCGATGTTCGGAACCATACTTGCGGTGATTCAAATTAATGTTCCCGGCGTCATCGAGGGTTGCTTCAACCTCAATGCCTGCCCGATCTATCTTAGACTGAAAATTCTTCAAGGCTACATCAGGTGTATCATCCTTGGTGGTCGTATAAGATGCTGACTTGCCATTCTCATAAACCGTCAAGGTTTCACCTGCTTTCGCAAGCTCCGAAGTAAATGCTGTTGTACCGATCACATTCGATTTTGTTGCCAGTTGTTTTACCCTGACCTCAAACCCGTTTTCACGGGAATCGCCTGTTTTCAGTGTCGCACCAATGAATTCCAAATTATTACCTGTGGCGGTACCCGTCGCTTCCATGGAACCGTCCAGTAACTTAACATTACCAAACGCTGCCTTATCAGCGATGCCACCAATGGTATTCAGAATATTGTCGACCTCTGATTGAGCTGCTTCGAGAGTCCCGTCATTATTCGTACCGTTAGCCGCCATAATAGACAGCGAACGAATACGGTTCAACAACGAGCTGACTTCGGACATATTAGCGTCCGTCGTCTGTATCAAAGAAACTGCTGTTTCCGAGTTCTCAATCGCTTGATCCAACCCGGCAATCTGAGACCGCATATGCTCTGAAATCATGAATGCGGCCGGACCGTCAACGGCCCGATTTAATTTTACTCCGGAGGAGAGCCTTTCCAAATTCTTCGACAGATTCGCATCGTTCGTCTGTAAATTACGATGTGAATTCAATGCCGGAATATTGTGATTAACTCTAAAAGTCAAATCCACCTCCTTGTAGATTTAGTTTCCTACCATGGTTAAGTCTTCCAGGCCACCGCGGCCTGGAAACTACCCAGCAGAGTGAACCCGATCTCTCAATATCTTCCCTGACAATCGGATAATTCTGCCGAGTATGATGAAAACGGGAAGTGTATCAAATGAGCCACTCCCCTCACGCTGCTAGCCCAGTAACTGAAGAACGTTCTGGGGCAGCTGATTCGCCTGCGCCAG
>JAOZRE010000329.1:0-783 GCA_029940215.1 bacterium
CCGTCACTGATGTTGCAGACGATAGCCGGCTTTGACAAACGGGATGCAACCTCCTTGAAAGTAGATGTGCCCGATTATTCTAAATATTTGAACCAATCGATCAAGGGGTTGAAAATCGGGACCATCAAGGAACTTGATCTGTCGAGTTGTGATGAGGAGGTAGTTCGGATTTTTCAGCAGAATCTTGATGTGCTGGAAGATGCTGGTGCAGAAATTGTCGAAATCAGCATGCCGAATATTTCCGATGCTGTGGCAACGTACTATGTCATTGCTCCCTGCGAGGCCAGTTCAAACCTGGGTCGCTATGATGGTATCCGTTATGGAAAACGTTCCAAAGAGGCTTCAAGTCTGCTTGATGTGTACGAGCAATCACGGGACGAGGGATTCGGCAAAGAGGTTAAGATGCGTATCCTGATTGGTACCTTCGCACTGTCGGCCGGGTACTATGATGCTTATTATCTTAAGGCTCAAAAGGTTCAAAATCTGATCAGGTCTCAGTATCACCAGGCTTTTGGCAGTGTGGATGCCATCGCAACACCGGTAGCACCTACAGCCGCATACAAGATAGGTGAGATGATCGACGATCCCCTGCAGATGTATATGGGCGACGCATTTACCATTCCTGCCAATCTGGCCGGAATTCCCGGGATTTCAGTTCCGGGGGGATTTACAAGCGGCAACCTCCCTGTTGGATTTCAGTTGCTGGCCAGTCATTTGGAAGAGGGAAAACTGCTTCGCATTGCCCACTCTTTCGAACAAAGTTTACAACTTACAAAACCGAAT
>JAOZRE010000329.1:793-5401 GCA_029940215.1 bacterium
CAATTTAGGGTCATGGAAAAGAATTTCAAGCAGGTAGAAAACGCTTTCAGACAGAAACTGCAAGAAGTATCTGAAATGAAAGAGTTGGAAGATATCAAGGTGCAGTTTCTGGGGAAGAAAGGCGAGCTGGCCCAGTTCATGAAACAGCTGAAGGAGCTGTCCAATGAGAAAAAGGCGGAAATCGGGAAAGGTGTAAACCGTCTCAAGGTCCTTTTTCAGGAGAAAATCGATCTGCACAGAGAAGAGCTGAAACAGCAGGATTACAAGCAACGCATGCAGAAGGAGTGGATTGATGTTACCACCGATCCCTATCAAACAGAACCCGGTAGCTGGCATCCTGTCAGCCTGGTGCAGCAGAAACTTGAAGATTCTTTTATGGCGATGGGATTCCAGGTTCTAGACGGTCCCCATATCGAGACCGAATATTATAATTTCGAAGCCCTGAATATCGCCGCGCATCATCCCGCACGGGATATGCAGGATACCTTCTATTTTGAGGATGGACACCTGCTGAGGACCCATACATCACCCATCCAGATTCGGGGTATGGAGAAGCTCACCCCTCCTCTGAGGATTGTCGGTCCAGGTAAGGTCTTTCGCTGTGAGCGGACCGATGCCTCCCATGACTCCTGTTTTCACCAGTTTGAAGGGATGATGATCGACAAGGACATATCAGTAGCACATTTAATTTACTTTATGAAAACCATGTTGGGTGAGATTTTTGAAAGTGACGTTGAAGTCCGTCTGAGGCCTGGATATTTTCCATTTGTGGAACCTGGATTTGAACTGGACATGAGGTGCCTGCTCTGTGGTGGAAAGGGGTGTAAATTCTGTAAAAAGGTTGGCTGGATTGAGTTAATTGGTTGCGGGATGGTTCATCCGAATGTGCTGAAGGCGGGCCGTATCGACCCTACTGTTTATTCAGGCTTTGCATTCGGCATTGGCATGGATCGCCTGGCAATGATGAAATATGATATTACGGATATACGTCCGTTGCATGGAGGAAATCTGAGCTTTACCCGATGTTTTGCTGTTCAATAAAGAGGCGACCGTAGACTAGACAGTTGTTGCACACACAACCAATTGACCTGAACCGTAGCGAATACCATGAAGATTTCATTAAACTGGATCAAAGATTTTGTTCAAATAGATGAAAAGCTGACAAGCAAAGAGCTGGTCGAAAAAATTACCCTTTCAGTCTGTGAGGTAGAAGGCTTTGAAGAGACCGGGGAACACCTGACTCAAGTCATTGTGGCTGAGGTTACCGCTATTGATCCACATCCGGATGCCAACAAACTCAGCCTGGTGTCAGTTAATACTGGTGCTGTTGAAACGAGGGTGGTTTGTGGGGCTTCCAACTTTAAGTTGGGGGACAAAGTCCCGTATGCAGGGCTGGGAACACGCCTGACCGGGGATTTCCTGATTAAAAAGGCTACGATCCGTGGGGTTGAAAGTGAGGGAATGCTCTGCGCGGAAGATGAACTGGGATTCTCTGAAGACCATGACGGGCTGATGATACTCCCTGCTGAGAGTAAAACAGGCGACACGCTGGCTGACCTCTTCCCGGATCAGATTGATGTGATCATGGAGATCGATAATAAATCGATTACGCATCGACCAGATCTTTGGGGACACTATGGATTTGCAAGGGAACTGGGCGCTGTTTTCAGGGTTCCGGTGGAGAAAATGGAGCCCCATCCAGAGATTCTGAAAGGAACAGGCGACCCCCTAATTGAGGTTGAGGTACTGGCCGGAGACCTGGTCCCCCGCTTTACCGGCATTTCTGTTGACCAGGTTGGTGTGTTGCCCAGCCCCCTCTATATTCAACATAGACTGACCCGGGTTGGGCTGAGGCCGATTAACAATATGGTTGACCTGACCAACTACGTTATGCTGGAACTGGGACAACCCATGCACGCCTTCGATGCGGAGCAGATTGAAGGGAAACGTCTGACGGTACGATTGGCAGACGAAGGTACAAAAGTCATGACCCTCTACCAGAAGGAGGTAACTCTGGGTACATCCGATATGACTATCTGTGATGCCAATGGTGCATCTGTTGTCGCGGGTGTAATCGGGGGGCTCAACACCGGTGTCACGGCTGAAACCCGTGCTGTATTCCTTGAAGCGGCAAACTGGGATCCGACTGGAATAAGAAAAACATCAACAAGGATCGGACTGCGTACCGATGCCTGCCAGCGGTTTGAAAAAGCGCTGGACCCGGAAATGACGGACTTGGCAGTTCAGCGGGCTGTTGAACTGATGAAACTGACGAATCCTGACCTGCATGTGGCAGGTGACCTGGTAGATATTAAGAATCGGCTGTATGACCCTGTACGCATTGAAACCACTACGGACTTTATCTGTCTGAGACTGGGAAAACAGATTGATAAAGATGAGATAAGAGATATTCTGGTACACTTGGGCTTTGATGTCCGGGGCGAAGGATCTGAGCTAATCGTTGACGTCCCCTCATATCGACGAACTAAGGATGTGTCGATTCCCGAAGACCTGGTAGAAGAGATCGGGCGAATTCACGGATTCAACAATATCACGCCACAAGCCCCTCTCTTTCCGATCCAGAGACCGGTATTTAACCAGCAGCACCGCTTTGAGCAGAAGATTAGAAATGTACTAAGCGATAACGGCTATCATGAGGTGTATAACTATCCTCTGACAAATCAGAAATCGGAGGAAGGGTTCGGCATGGATTCGGAAGGAGTGATGCGGTTGCTGAATCCGGTCGCAGAACACCAGAATCAGATGAGAAGGTCATTGCTGCCGCATTTTGTCCAGACAATGAAGGAGAACCAGAAAAATACACTCTCATTCGGTGTTTTCGAGCTGGGCAGGATTTACCATAAATCCTGTTCCGGGGAGCTCTTGGAGCCTTCGAGGCTGGTTATGGGCGGATCGGAAAAGGGTGGGTCTCTTGGAGATACGTTCTTCAGGCTGAAAAATGACATCATTAAACTACTGTCGAAGTTGCAGGTGGCTGATATAAAATGGACCGCCATCGCAGATGCCGAGAAACGCTTTTTCCAACATAATCAGATATCAGCGACGATCTATTCCGGCCGGCAGAAACTCGGAGAACTATTTGCCTTTACCCCTGAATTCATGGACCAATATGAATTAAAAGGGGATGTTTGTGTGGCAGACCTGAGTTTTGACGTACTATTCTCCATTGAAAAAAAGGAATACCGTTATCAGGAACCTCCAAAATATCCTGCGGTGAATTTTGAGGTTTCGCTGTTAATGCCTGAGCAGACTTATTTTGAGGATATCAGGGAGATTATTGCCGCTGCCAGCCCACTCGTTACCAAAGTCAGTTTTCTCGACACTTTCCTGCCAGAGGAACATGCAGGGAAAAAATCGATGTCGGTATCGATTGAGTTTCGCTCAGCTAAGAAAACACTGAATCCAGATGATATTACGCCACTTCAGGATAAGATCGTTGCAGTTTTGGCGGAGGCCGGATATTATCTACGTGACAGCAGGGAAAAAGAATAGCATCTCGTTTATTGACTATGGCAGACAAGGAAATCTACACAATTACCGTTGTCCGGAATATTGGGATACCGCTCTCCTTCACAGTGAAACGGACCAAGATACTGTTTTTCATTGCGGTCTTCTTTATTTGCTTCGTGATACTGGCCTACGCTTCGATCAGCTATCTGCTCATGTACGCATATGCAAAGAACCTGAACCTGGCGCTGGAAGAGTCCCAGAAAAAAGCAAACGTTTTGTCCGAGCAGATTGCCAAGCTGGATCATGACCGATACTGGGGGAGTGATACGGCAAAATCAGAAGAGCGGGTGGCCATTAAATCCACCATCCTCAATCAACCGACATTTTCAACAGAAGGGATATGGGTCACCGAAAAGAGTACCCTGTCGGATGAGGACTTCCTGGAGGGGACATCGGCTGAAATTGAACGATTTGATGCCTCTGTCAAGGGGGATGACCTGAATATCCGGGTGAAATTACTGAATGCATCCAACCCGATCCAGAAGGTGGGTGGCTATATCTGCATCACACTGATGAACGGTGATCACTCACCCCCGTTGTTCAAGTCGGTGTTGAAAGGGGCGATTGGTGAAAATGGCTATCCAGCCAGTTACAAGTCCGGAAAACAGTATCTCATCAAACGACGTTCCAGTACCAAACGGTTTAAGTTCACCCTGACCGAAGTGAATGAGTACTATACAGATGCAATCGTTTTTCTGTATTCCTACAAGGGAAGGCTTTTGGGGAAACAGGTTGTTGAATTGAAAAAAGAGATATTCCTCGAATAAGTGGAAACTGAACACTGGATGAAAAAAGACAAACCACACGAAATATCCGGACTGCTTGGCGTCGGTAGCCGCTTTGAAGGAGAGATCCGCTTTGATGGCACCCTCAGGATCGATGGCGATGTACTGGGCCAGATAATCTGCAAAAGTTCGAAGCCCAGTACGGTGATAATCACCGAGTTGGCCTCGGTAGAGGCGGATATCGTAGCAGATAACGTGATTATCTCCGGAATGGTCTCTGGCAATGTAAAGGCGATCGAAAAACTTGAACTGTACGCGCCTGGACGTCTGGAAGGACTGGTTTACACCAGTG
>JAOZRE010000049.1 GCA_029940215.1 bacterium
TCTGTTGCCAACGCCGGCCTGGTGCCCTGGGAAACCCTGGCAAAAAATACAGATAATATTCCGATCATGGGTCCGGTGAAAATCGCCCTGGGTGAAAAGGGGGCAATTATTATCCTGGCTGCGGGAATCTGTGGCTTGTTAACCACCATGAACGCGTTTATGCTGGGAGGTTCCAGGCTCCTGATGGCCATGGGAAAGGACAAGGAGATCCCTCAATCACTGGCATACATCCATCCCCGTTTCCATACACCGACAGTGGCCCTGATTTTCCTTGGTGTGATGGGAGTTGTCGGCAGTTACTTTACCGAGTTGATTGTCCTGTTTGATACTGCAGCCTCTGCCGTTCTGCTTTGCTATATTCTGGTAGTGGTGTCCCTGATCACACTGCGCCGCAAGGAGCCGGACCTGGAACGCCCATACAAAACCTGGGGTTATCCGGTGGTTCCGATAGTGGCCATTATCGCCATTATACCAGCGTGGCTGATCTCCATGGCCCTGCTGAAGCCATGGGCGATCGGGGTCTATTTTGGCTGGATGATTCTGGGAGCCCTTTATTTTCTGATTTTCAGGCGAAAGGCCTGATCCCTGTCAGCCGATAAATTGGAGTATCAGCTGGATACTCCAGTAGAAACAGATAACCAGCTGTACCAGAAAGAAGAAAAAACGAACCTGCACGACCTGTGCACTGGTTTTCAATCGCTGGGTTGATAGATCAGTTCGTCTCTTTGTGCTCGGAATAAACAGACCGTGATAGAATCCAGTTCAGTATGAACCTGGGGAGTACCCTGGCCAGCAGGATCTGCATTTTCAACACTGCTGGAAACAGGTACTCCGGAATTTCCTCCTCAAGGGCTCTGACCAAATGAGCTGCCGCCTGTGGCATGCTCATTGTCAGTGATGTTGAAACCCCCTCTTGGCGGTTTCTTTCCGTAACGACAAAACCAGGGCAGAGTGTTAACACCCTGATACGGTAGGGTTTTAACTCGATGCGCGCGGTATCCATGAAAATCCGGCAGGCTGCTTTCGCCGCCGAATATTGGCCCTGCGTGGGCAGCCCCAGAAAGCCGGCCAGTGAATTGGTGTGCGCAATAACTCCGCCTGCTTCCTGCTGTTTCATCTGCTGCACCAGCGGCGGAAAGAAATTGATCATGGCATCATAGTTCAGGCGCATGTTATCCTTGATCTCTGCTGCTGTCGCCGTCGCCGTATTCAATGCCGGTCCGGCCCCGATATTCAGCAGCGCCATGTCAATTTGTCCGAACCGGGAAACCGTCTTCAGGATCGCATCATTCGCGGCGGCTTCGTCGAGAGCATCGTCGGAGATAATAAGTGCCTCGCTGCCATTCGCCTCTATCTCTTCAGCTAACTCTACCAACAGAGACTCCCGGCGAGCAAGAATGGTGATGCGATTCTGCCGTCTGCTCAGCGCTACAGCGGTTGCCCTGCCGATGCCTGACGAAGCACCCGTGATTAAAATAACCTTATGATCTAAATCCATGGTTGTTATGTCTTTCTTGTTTTTCAGTGTCACATTCGATGTGAGGACTTGTGGCGAAGCACGTTACACAAAATGTGTTGAAATTCTAGTCGAATGAAAGTCGTTTGTCGACGCTGTTTCTGACCTTTTAGAAAAAAAGCAGGAGGGACGAGACGGCAGTTGAAGAGATAACGAGGAATCGATAGGGTTTTTCGGGGATGATCTTGACAACCTTGATCCCGGCGAAGACACCTATGATGATTGCCGGGGCCAGTATCAGGTTGAATGTGATCGTTTTGATGGTGATGGTCTCCCAGAAAAAGATATGGAGCGGTACCTTGAACAGGTTTATCAGCAGGAAGAACCATGCCGCTGTCCCGATAAACTGGAATTTGGGGATACGCATGGAGAGGAGGTACAGCGACAGAACGGGGCCTGCAGCGTTACCGATCATAGTGGCAAAACCGCCAAAAAATCCCAGAATCATGGCAAACCACCAGTAGTCCGGAATAGTGGCAATCTTTTTCAGGTCAATCCAGACCATCATGATGACACCAGCCAGCACCGAGATGGACAGGGCTGTCCTGAAAACCTCGTCTGAGACAACGTTCCCGACAACCAACGCCACCAGTACCCCGACAATCGCCCAGGGCATGACTTTTAAAATGTATGACCAGTCAGCATGACGATTGTAGTATCTGACTGCAAAAATGTCCGCCGTAATCAGCATGGGCAGAACGATCCCCGTAGAGGCTTTCCCACCGAAAACAATCGCCATGATGGGGACGATCAACAGCCCGGTCCCAGCGACACCCGCCTTGGCCGTGCCGATCAGGAAACCGCAGAAAAGGGCTATTATCCAGTCGGAGCTGGAGAAACCAAATGATTGGATCAGTTCAAGCATGGTGTGTGAGGTCAGTTCTCTGGCTTGATTAACGCAAAAAGCGACTCAACGATTCAGCCTTACTTATTACCTCGTCGGACAATATCCCGTTGGACGATACCAACCACCAAGAGTACGATTCCAATGGCTAGTATCTGTGTCAGGGTGACACGCTCATTGTCAAACCAGCTCCACATTAAAGCCTCTACAGGAATGACATAGGTGACCATACCCGCAAACAGTGGTCCTTTATCCTGGATTAATTTGTAAAACAGCACCATACCGACTCCACGGGCAAATACGGATAGCAGGATTATGGCGCCGACAGCTGTCAGGAATTGCTCATTAATGGTGACCTTTTCAAACACCAGGGACAATGGGGTTAGCAGGACAGTTGCAGAGGTCATGAATATGGCGGCAAGCACAATTGCCGGTATTTCCTGGAAGTACTTCTGGACCAGTGTATTGGATATGGCATAACAGAGCGGGACAGCCATAGCCATGAGCAGAAAAAACGGTGTTGCCTGCCGGTCCAGTCCATCTGCGACCATCAAGCCAAGACAGACCATGCCAACCAGAACTCCTACCAGCTGTATCCGACTGGGAAACACCCTCAAAATAGGGATGGAGACAACAATGGTTAACACGGGTACCAGCGAAATTACCATGCCAACGAAGCCATGACCGATCAGGTTGACGAGGAACGGCTGTGCAGCATAGGGGAACATGTAGCCTGATATAGCGACCACCGCCAGAGGGAAAAACTGACGGCGATGTATCTGCCACTTACTGCGTCTGATTGCCCAGAATCCCCATAAAACCAGGGAACCCCCAAATGTACTGCTCGCCCCGACAGATAGAGGGCCAAACGCAAACCCTGCCTTCTTCATGAGAAAGAACCCTCCTCCCCATAACAGGCTTGTGATGACAAAATAGATGTAATGCATGTGGCGAAAACCTTGTCTTGTCGGGTTTGGGTATTCAGGTACTGAGTCAGCGTTTCCATCATCCTCCCTGTTCTACCGGGTAACAATGCATCAAAGTATAGCAAAAAGCCGGAATGCTGGCTACTGGATAAGGATCGTATAAAAATTACTAGGCATTATGCCAAGTAATTTTTATACGATCCCTAAGGGTGTTTCTGAGACGTGGCGGGCAACTGCACATACGGTGCCATAAAAATTTTCGAACCCTTTACCACTTCCCGGCCTGATGATTGATGAATCTGGGAGGCAGACATTAGAAAAACCTGCGATTCTAATGTCCTGATCTCATGTGGGGTAAGTCTACTAGAAGAGAAGTATCTTTTAACTTATTGAATATGCAGGAAAATTTGTATTTTAGAGGACAATGGTACTATTTGATTGCAGGTAGGTTTTTGGTTGTTGCCTTCCCCCATTTTTGCTGATAGGCTCGTCATCCCCAAAATTCCAGGGGGTGATCCATCAGAGGGAAGGAGCTGCCTGACTGCTGATTCCCCTCTACATAAACCTTTAGAGCGGCTTCTGCTGTATTCCCTTCAATAGTCTTAAATACAGATAGGAGCAAGTGTCAAACAGCTGATAATGGGAGGAACGCCGACTTGAAAAGTAGAAAAATTTAAATGAACTGTTGACAGTGGTCTACCTTTCTGTATAATGGCGTGAAATCAAAAACCGGTATAGGGCTTTTTGACATGAAGTCGCTCTGAGAAAGGGCTCATTGGCATGGGTCCGAAAGGTGCCAGTTTGTGACAATGGCGCTCCTGACCGGGTCTCGATGGGGTGTTGTACCCCGTACACTGGTACTAACAGAAACAAACAGATTTATGGATGCCTATGGTCCTGGTTGAGTTTACGCAAACGGTCATTACAGGGGTTTCAGTCGGGTGCATTTATGCACTGGTCGCCCTGGGGCTGGTTATACTGTTTAAGGCTACAGAGGTATTTTCGTTTGTTCATGGGGAGATCATGATGCTGGGGGCGTTTATCGCTTTTACCTGCATCACCTTCTTTCACATGTCCTATATCCTGAGTTTTCTGGCGGCTGTGTTCATCACCGGGCTATTGGGGATTGGCATCGAGCGTCTGACAGTCAGGCCGCTGATTGGAGAGCCGGTGTTTGTGATTGCTATTCTCACTATTGGCCTTGGGTATGTATTCAGGGCGTTTGTGAGTATGGTTCCCCAGTGGGGGACTGAAACCTGGGGATTCAAGACGCCATTTTCCGATCAGTATCTGCGCAGCGGCGAGCTGGTGATTGCCCAGGACCTTGTCTTTATAATTGTCTGTACAGTCCTGTTGATCCTGGTGCTGGCTGCATTTTTCCGGTTTACAAAAGCGGGTGTGGCATTGCGGGCAACCTCCCAGAACCAGCTGGCAGCGGTTTATATGGGAATCGGTGTGAACAAGGTTTTTACACTGACCTGGGCCATAACAGCAGCCCTTGGTGGTATTGCCGGCGTTCTGGTATCTCCACTCACCTTTGTTCATATGTACATGGGGCTGTTTGTGATCAAGGCCTTTCCGGCGGCTGTGTTGGGCGGTTTTTCAAGTATCCCGGGGGCTATTGTCGGTGGACTGATTATTGGTGTGGCAGAGAGCCTTTCGGGGTTTTATCTGCCTGAAGGATGGAAAAGTGTTACTCCCTGGATTATTCTGATTCTGATCCTGTTGGTGAGGCCGCAGGGACTTTTCGGTATTCAAGAAAAAAAGAAGGTATAGCCATATGCGTTTCGAACTCAAGAGATCTTACTGGGAGGATATCCGGATATTCAGGTATCGCAGCGATTTCAGATGGTACATGGCTCTGGTGTTTCTACTGCTGGTGCTTCCGGTTTTCATCGGAGACTATTATATTTCCCAGTTCAATGTTGTTTTCATCTATTCGATTGTTTCTGTCGGCATGATGCTGCTCACCGGTTTTACCGGGCAGCTCTCCCTGGGGCATGTCGGATTTTTTGGTATTGGTTCTTACACCTCAGCCATTCTGGTCTCCAAGGGAATCCCATTTCTCCTGGCAATGCCGCTTGCCGGTTTGTTGGCTGCGGCTATTGGTATTCTGGTGGCACTACCCGCCGTGAGGCTGACAGGAATGTACCTGGCCATTATGACCATCGGCTTTGCATTTATCGTCGAGGAGGTTCTAGCCCGATGGGAAAGCCTGACGCGCGGAAACATGGGAATGGTGGTGGAACCACCGTCCATTGGTCCCTTTGAATTTGACAGTGAGTTCAGCTTTTACTACCTGGCCTTGTTGATCCTGATTCTGTCGCTGCTGGCCGCCCGAAACATTCTGCGGTCACCCACCGGGCGGGCAATGATCTCCATTCGTGACAGCGAGGTGGCTTCCCAGGCCATAGGGGTCAACCTGATGAAGTTCAAGGCGGTGGCCTTTGCCCTGAGTGCTTTTTTCACTGGGATTGCCGGCTCATTGAGTGCTCACAAATTGTCGTTTATTTCACCTGAGAGTTTCAACTTTCTGGAATCAGTAAAATACCTGGCCATGATTATCATCGGCGGACTTGGTAGTCTCCATGGAGCCGTGTTGGGAGCGGCCTTTTTGTTGTTTCTGCCGGGGGTGATTATTGCTGTCAAGGAGTACCTCCCCCATGCGATAGCGAGTCAGCCCGGTCTGGAACCGTTGCTGATGGGGTTGGTGATTGTTTTGTTTATCCTGTTTGAACCGATGGGCCTCTACGGCAGGTGGATGAAAGTCAAACACTATTTTGAATTCTTTCCACTTTATAAAAAGGATACCTTTAAACGGGTTAAAAGTTACTACAAGGCGGAGAAGCACTGATATGGCATTGTTAACCGTAAAAGACATGACCCTGAGATTCGGGGGGCTGACCGCTTTGAACAGCGTCAGTTTTGATGTTGAAAAGGGGGAGATCTATTCCATTATCGGACCGAATGGTGCCGGCAAGACTACTATTTTTAATTGCCTGAGTCGTTTCTACAATCTGGACGAAGGCACCATCCACATAAACGATCGAGATATTACCAAAATCAGTCCCTCTGCTGTGTCAAACATGGGAATCGCCCGCACTTTTCAGAACATCGAGCTGTTCAAGAATATGTCAGTGCTGGATAACATCCTGTTGGGTCGACACCGTAAACGGAGTACCAACCTGCTGAAGGAAATCTTTTTTACCAAGGCGGTGAAGGAGCAGGAGATGCGCAGTCACTTGCGAGCTGAGGAGATTATCGATTTTCTGGAACTGCAGCAGTACCGGGACCAGATGATCGCCAATCTGCCCTACGGTGCCCAGAAAACAGTGGAGATCGGGCGGGCACTGGCCATGGAGCCGGAGATTCTGCTGCTGGATGAGCCCTCGTCGGGAATGACCATGGAAGAGACGGAAGACCTCTCCTTCTGGATTACCGATATCAAGGAGGCGTTTGGTATTACAATTATCATTGTAGAGCACAACATGGGGCTGGTGACCAGCCTGTCAGATCGAGTGCTGGCTTTGAGTTTCGGGGAACCTATCACCATCGGCAAGCCGGAAGCGGTGATGGAACATCCTGAGGTAATGAAGGCTTATTTAGGAGATGAAGGTGCCTTTGCTTAAAATCAGAAATATTGAGTCCTATTACGGGCCGATCATGGCTATTAAAGGGGTCTCCCTGGATATTGAGGAGGGCTCCATCGTGACAATCCTGGGTGCCAACGGTGCCGGCAAGACCACCATCCTGAAAACCATCTCCGGGGTGCTGGAACCAGAAAAGGGAACCATTGAGTTCCAGGAAGAGCGGATAGACGGTGTCTCCCCTGCAGACATTGTGCGCCGGGGGATCGTCCATGTCCCGGAAGGAAGAGAGGTGTTTGATGATTTGACGGTGCGGGAGAACCTGATGATGGGGAGCTACCTGCGAAAGGACCGGCTCGGTATCAAAAATGACGTGGAGATGGTCTGCGACTATTTTCCCATTCTCAGGGAACGAACCAACCAGCTGGCAGGCTATATGAGTGGTGGTGAACAGCAGATGCTGGCCATGGCGCGGGCATTGATGGCGCGCCCGAAACTGATGCTGCTGGATGAGCCATCGCTGGGACTGTCCCCGGCCCTGATGAACGATATCTTTCTCATCGTCAGACGGATCAACGAGGAGCAGAAAACAACCATCCTGCTGGTTGAGCAGAACGCCCGCATGGCCCTGGCTCTGGCCCACTTTGGTTATATTCTGGACCTGGGACGCTTCGTCATGGAAAACACCTGCGAAGAGCTGAAGGAAAACGAAGATGTCAAGGAGTTCTATCTGGGAGTTAAAGAGGCCACAGTTCGTGACACTAAACGATGGAAGAGGAAAAAGAAATGGCGATAATTGAACGGGAAAAGTTGCATGAACTGAGAAGCGCAGGTATCGACACCGTTCCCCGCCTGTTCAGACACCGGGTCAAGGTGTGGGCCGATAATGTGGTGATGAGGGAAAAGGATCTTGGGCTCTGGCAGGAGATCACCTGGGCGGAGTATGGGAAAAAGGCCCTTCGGGTGGCGCTGGCACTGTTGGAAATGGGTCTTGAAAAAGGTGACCGGGTGGCGGTAATCAGTGAGAATTGCCCGGAATGGCTTTATAGTGACCAGGGAATCATGGCAGCAGGCGGTGTCACGGTAGGGATCTATACCACCGATTCAGCCAAACAGGTGGAATACGTGGTTAATAACTGTGAGGCAAAATACTATTTTGCCGAAGACGAAGAACAACTGGACAAGATCCTGGAGGTTCGTGATAAGGTTCCATCTCTTGAGAAGATTATTGTTTTTGATATGAAGGGTCTGCGTGACTTCAAAGACGATATGGTGATCAGTTTCGATGATTTGCTGGAAATGGGACAGAAGGCAGATGAAAAGAATCCGGACCTTTATGACAAGCATGTGGACTCAAGTCAAGCTGAAGAGCTTGCCATTTTGATCTATACTTCAGGAACTACAGGTCCGCCTAAAGGTGCCATGCTTTCTCATTTCAACATCATGGAGGCAATTTTTGTCCTGTTTGAGGTTGAACCGCCCGAAGATGATCTGATTGATGAGATTCTAACCTTTCTACCGTTGTGTCATGTGGCGGAACGGAATGTTTCCGGTTTTGGGCCACTGGCCACAGGCACCATCATCAATTTTGCCGAATCCATGGCGACTGTTCCCCAGGATATTCGAGAGGTCTCCCCAACATTTTATTTTGCGGTGCCCCGAATCTGGGAGAAGTTTTATTCCACCATGATGTTACGGATGAAGGATTCGACCCCGTTGGAGAAGCTGGCATTTAAATGGGCCCTGGGGGCAGGTCAAAAAGTTGCCGACTACCGTTTGAAAGGGGAGTCACCACCTTTTGTAACAAATGCGATGTTTAAACTCGGACACCGGTTTGTGCTGAACAATATCAAAAAATCCATTGGCCTTGATCGAGTACGGTTCTGTCTGTCTGGAGCGGCACCTATCTCTCCTGACCTGCTACGGTTCTACTATTCCCTGGGTATAGACATGCGGGAAGTATACGGACAGACGGAGTCGGCAGGCGTGGCAACCATGCATTACAAGGACCGGGTGAAGTTTGGGACCATTGGCGAAAAGGCACCGAATGTGGAAATTAAAATTGCAGAGGATGGTGAAATTCTGATGAAGGGGCCGACGGTTTTCATGGGTTATTTTGGGAATGAGGCAAAAACGGCAGAAACTGTTATTGATGGGTGGTTATACACCGGCGATGTGGGTAAAATCGACGAGGATGGCCATGTGATCATCATGGATCGTAAGAAGGATATTATCATCACCGCCGGCGGCAAGAATATTACCCCGTCGGAGATTGAGAACCAACTGAAGTTCAGCCCCTACATCAATGATGCCGTAGTGATTGGCGACAAGCGGAAGTACCTGACTGCCTTGATTATGATTGATGAGGAGAATGTAATGGAGTATGCCCAGGAGCAGCGGGTGCCCTTTACCACCTTTGCCAGCCTGACAAGGACCAAGGAAATTAACAAGCTGATTGAACAGGAAGTGGAGGTGGTGAATAAGAATTTTGCCAGGGTGGAGACGATTAAAAAGTTCAGGTTAATTGATATTCTGTTGACCACCGATGATGACGAAATCACTCCTACCGGCAAACTGAAGCGGAATTTTGTAAATGAGAAGTTCAAGGATCTGATCGATACGATGTATTAAAGGGTCGGCTTTAAAATGATCCCTAAGATATTCACCATAGAGACCATCGTCATTCCGGCTCGCAGGCCGGGGTGACACAATAAGTGACGTTTTTTCTTCCATCCGACGGTTAAGCACCATATTCAAAACCGGCGGTGATTTCCCGTCCAATACCAGTTGGTGCTGGACTTTATCAATCCGTAAGGAGGCGTATCATGAAAAAGGGTTTTTTTCTGCGAAGTGCCTTATTGGCAACCGTTCTGATCGTAACTCTCAGTTTGACGGCCTTTGGATTTACATGGCCCTGGGAAAAAGATGGTGGGGGCGGCGAAGTGGGTGTGACAGATACAGAAATTGTGATTGGTTCCCATTTGGACCTCAGTGGTCCGATTGCCGGTTGGGGTGTTCAGGCAAAATTGGGTATGGAGAAGCAGGCGAAAGAGATCAATGACGCCGGTGGAATTCACGGTCGCATGATCCGACTGGTCATTGAGGATAATGCCTATAATCCTGCACAGGCGATCACGGTGACCAACAAGATGATCAACAAGGACAAGGTCTTTATGTTTATCGGCAACCTGGGCAGCCCGACAGCTGCGGCTACCAAGCCCATTATTTCCAAGAAGAAAATACCCCAGATACTGCCGATCACCGCAGCATCCCTGTTTTTTGACCCATATGACCGTTACAGCTTTGGCGGATTTCTTCCTTACTACGATCAGGCACGCACGCTGATTATGTATTTTGTCAAAGAGAAAGGCAAGAAACGTATTGGTATCATGTACCAGGACGATGAGATGGGTGCCATTATGCTGAAAGGGGTTAAGGATCAGCTGGCGGAATACGGGATGGAAATAATAGCAGCAGAATCCTATAAACGCGGCGCCACCGTTTTCAGTACACAGATGTCCAAACTGAAAAGGGCCAATGTGGACCTGGTTGTGACAGCGACGGTCATCCGGGAAACGGTCGGGGCATTGGCAGAAGCCAAGAAACTGCAATGGGAAGTGGATATGTGCGGTATGACCCCTGCTTATACGAAGTATATTCCCTATCTTGCTGGGAAGTCGGGTTTCTCAGCGGATGGCTACTATGCCATCGGGCAGAATCCCTATCCTTATGCTGATCATCCCAATCCAAAAGCCAGGCAATATATCAAGGACTACACGGCGATGTTTGGCCAGGCGCCTGATCAGCCATCACTCGCTGGTATGCAGGGGATAATGATATTTGAAAAGGTAGCAAGAGCGGTCGGTAGAGATCTGACCCGGGAGAAGTTCATTGATACCCTGGAAACCATCGGACCTATTCATGAAGATGTCTTTGACGGGGTCTCGTTGCACTACACCAAAACCAGTCATCAGGGGGCCTACGACTCGATGCTGTTTCAGATCCAGAATAACAAGTGGGTCAAGATAAAAGGACCTTTTAAATATTCTGACTAGACGAGTCGTTAAGAACGACCACAATAGGCAGACTGCAAACAAGTCTCAGGGAAATAGATTCACCTGAGTTGTTTCCTGGAAAGACTGATCCCACAAGACGCCGGCCCTTTTCTACCAGGGCCGGTGTGTCTGCTCCATTCAGTAACACGATCTTTTCTGCATTGTCGGGTGCGTGCTTAAACAGGCCACCCGGAGAGCATATTAAAGCCTCAATCGCCTTCAACGTTACCGGTTGACTCATTCGAAGACCTGTAAGTTCTGCAAACAGATGGGGTCGGTGTACCCAGTCCTCACACAGCGGCTTATCCAGGCTGCTCAGTCCGATCAATCCAAATACAACCTGTGTAGAAGATGGGACAACCGGCTCATGTGCCGCGGGTGCCTTGAGTGGTTTTCCCTTTGAACCGTCCGCTTCTACCAGGATGACGTCGAAACGGTCCTGCTGCCAGAGCGTATCAATGAGTTCCGGTTTGAATCCCCTGATTTTGCCGGAATCTATTTTAAAAGATGCGGCTGCCACTGTTACACTGCCATTTTCCGTTCCTGGTGGTGCCACCTGAAGAATATCCTCTTCCAACATCAGGTCATCGTAGTCCCAACCATCCCTATCCGGATGGTACATGGCTGTCGTTGTGGTGACCAGCACGCGGTATCCCTGTTCCTTCAATTCATGAGCCAATGTAAAGATGGCTGTTGTTTTACCACCGGCACCGACGAAAGAGATCACACTGTTTTTTCGAGGGGTAAAAACGTCCAGCAGGTGCTGGGGGCTGGCTTTTGAGGTGGTTATCGTAGGCGGTACATGGAAATCCGGGTACTGCCGGATAAATGATTGATAGTCCTCAGGGGTATCCAGGTCTGTATGAATCCCCCTGTGCTGAACGGGAACTTCCTTCATACGATCCTGAAAAAATCGAAAAACCCCTTTTCCGCCCTGATCCCCCTCTAGTTCCAGCAGTCTTGAAAATACAGTCTTGCCCATCAGAACCGGGTTACCGGGTTTCCCCTCGAAGCTAGGGCGCAGGATGGGCGGCTTGTCAGGCTGATAGGCATCGATCAGCTGATTTATGGTTTCTGAATCTACCGACGGTTGGTCAGCAAGCAAAAAGAGGGCTGCATTGATGGCCGGATTCAGCGCCTGAAGTCCGACCTTGAGCGAACTGCTCTGCCCCTTTTGATAGTCCGGATTCTCGACCACTGTGACACGGGACAGGTCTACTGCCTCTCGAATTTCCAAACCGGCATGTCCCAGGACAACGATCACATGATCCAACCGGCTGGCCAGGGCCGCATTGATGACATGCTGCAGCATGGGGATGCGGTTGATCGGCATCAGTTGCTTTATTTTACCCATCCGCACCCCGCGACCGGCTGCCAGGATGATGCCCGCTATTTTTGCTTTTCTGCTATTCATGGGGAGTCGATTCAAATGCAGGTGTAACAATTCAGAGGAAACAGATAGAGTCCTGCTTCCTCGCTGCATTCTTTCAGCTTCTGGTGTTAAAATCGAGTGTTTTTTGCCCAATTCAGCATTGTACAGTATTTAGCCTTTTCATACCGCGTTGCTTTGTTTTATCGTGGAATATAGGGAGCGCAAATCAAAAGCACAGCTTTACAGATGAATAATCCTCAGTTAGGCACTTGAAAGAGATGGTGATGAAAAATCTATGGTTCGACTTGATCGACTGTCTTGAGGCAGGTGAAGTGCTTGTGACGGCAAAGGTAATTCTGCACCGGGGATCAACGCCCCGAGGATCTGGAACCTGGATGATTGTCAGGAAAAGCGGCGATATCCTGGGTACTATTGGTGGAGGTGTGATGGAAGCCGAGGTGATGACGTCCGCCATGCAGCTGTTTAGAAGCCGTGACCCGATTGTACGCGATCTGAATATGACACAGACCGAGCTGAGTACCACCAATATGATTTGTGGGGGAAAAGTGACTGTTCTGCTGGATTATTGGTCTCCTGACAGCCAGCTACTGGAATGGTGCAGGGATTTGAGGCAGAGCTTGAAAAACAGGGAGCAGGCGTGGTATGCCATCGAACTAAAAGAAACTGCCGAGGGTTACCGGACGAAGCACTATCTGATGAGGGCTGATGGCAGGTTGACAATGGCAGGCAACTATGATGACCTGCCAGGTGAAAAGCTGCAGAAACAGATTTCCCAAGCGGAGAGTCCTTCCCTCCTGAAGCTGGAAAAGCAAGAACTCTGGGTGGAACCGCTGGCCTTGTCCACCCGCCTTTTTCTATTCGGTGCGGGGCATGTCGGTCGATCGACGGCGGTAATCGGCTCGCATGCGGGATTTGAAACCGCGGTATTTGATGACCGGCCAGACCTTCTCAGGCGTAGCTTTTTCCCGGACTCGGTTAACCTGAATCAGGTCGATGACTTTTCGACCTGTATGCAGCCGTTGGATATCGATGAAACCGGCTACCTGGTCATTGTCAGCCGGGGTCACATGCACGATCGGAATATTCTGGCCCAGGCCCTGAAAACGAATGCTGCCTACATCGGAATGATCGGCAGCCGCAAGAAGCGAGACACCATCTACAAAAACCTGCTGGAGTCCGGATTTGATGAGGCGGATTTGAAGCGGGTACACAGTCCCATCGGCTTGGACATCGAGGCAGAAACGCCTGAGGAGATCGCCGTCAGTATCGTGGCGGAGATGATCCAGGTGAGGGCACAAAAAGCGTTGAGCTGATCTGACGGGTTATGAAAGGCTCAGCCCCTCCACTCCCTCAGTGATTTTCTCATAGTAATCCAAGCACTGCCGGACATATTTCCTTTTCTCGCTGTACGCCCCCGGAAAAAAACTTCGTTTGAAGCCGTAACCAATACAGTTTTTAAGGGTCTTGGAACTCAGCGGAAAATGGTTGACTGCCAGCATTATCTCCTGGGTGAGATCTGTTTTGCTCACGGTCCGGTTGTCCGTACACAGTGTTACACTCAGGTTGTTCTGGATCATTTTCCCGAAGGTGTGGTCGCTGACATCAAAAATTGATGGATTGGTCTGCATGTTACTGGTCAGACACACTTCGATGGGGATGCCGTAGTCGTCACGCATCCTGATTGTGCCCTTTGCCAACTCCAGGGCCGCCATCCGGCAGATGTCATCTATATCGGAATATGGGAAGGTATCGATAAAGCCCTTGTAGTAATCTGACCAGGGCCCGAGGAAACGCATGGCGCAGACGATTATGCCATAGAAGAAAGGCGGTTCACTGCTATCTTTGATTCCCGTCTGCTGGTTGAATTCCTTCTGCGCCCTTTCCAGTCCCCTATTAACGGATTCAAGGACGGTTTTGAGATCCATCTGTTTGTTGATGTGCAACTGCGGCGCGAAACGCACCTCAATGTACCGCACACCTTCCGCCTGAACGTCCCGGGCCAGTTCATAGGCGATCTGCTCCAGGTACTCGGGTTTCTGCATGACGGCACCGGTATAGCCGAAGGTGGCCAGGTACTCTTCAAGGCTGTCGTACTGATCCTTGAAGACGGTGTCGTTCAGACCGTCACTGTGTAACTGGACAGGTCCAGTTTTTCTTTTTTCGAGATATCGATGATGGTTTCCGGGCGGAGGGAGCCGTCGAGGTGCAGATGGAGATCACTCCTGGGGATTTTTGAGCTTGCCTATCCGATCCATGGTGATCTCCATTGGAGTCTATTCTGTGTTTAATCTAAAGCGGTCAACATATGGCCCATTTTCAATTGCTTGCATTTCAGGTATCCACGGTTATGAGGCCCGGGTGGAATTTCAATGGGTATTTGTTCCTCAATTGCCAGACCATATCCTTCCAGTCCGATTATCTTTTTAGGGTTATTGGTCAGCAGGCGCATCTTCTTGACACCCAGGTCTGATAACATCTGGGCGCCTATACCATAATCCCTTAAATCGGCAGCGAAGCCGAGCTTATTATTGGCTTCAACGGTGTCCAGGCCGTTTCTCTGATACTCGTATGCCTTCAGCTTATTGATCAGGCCGATACCCCGTCCTTCCTGCCGCAGGTAAAGGATGACACCGCTTCCCTCCTCTTCAACCATGGACATGGCTTTATGCAACTGGTCGCCGCAGTCACAGCGTTGGGATCCGAAGATATCTCCAGTCATACATTCGGAATGGACCCGCACCATGATCGGCTTTTCAGGGTCGATCTCTCCCTTGACCAAGGCGATGTGGGTCAAATTGTCAAAATCATTCTCGTAGGCTATGATCCGAAAATCGCCGCCGAATGCTGTGGGGATAACCGTCTCGGCTGCTTTTCTGACAAATCGCTCGTTTTTGATGCGATACTCGACCAGGGCAGCGACCGTGCAGATACCGATACCGTGCTCCTCGCTAAATTCTTCCAGTGACGGCATGCGTGCCATGGTGCCGTCGTCATCCATAATTTCGCAAATGACGCCTGCCGGCCGCTTGCCAGCCAGACGGGCCAGGTCAACTGAGCCTTCAGTTTGACCGATCCGGACCATCACACCGCCGTTTCGGGCACGTAATGGAAAAACGTGTCCCGGCCGGGCCAGGTCCTGCGGTGTTGCATTTTCGGCAACCGCGGTCTGGATGGTGGTGGCACGATCAGCGGCGGAAATGCCGGTGGTAACGCCTTCTCTGGCCTCAATGGAGACTGTGAAACCTGTGTGAAATTGTGATGTGTTGTCACTAACCATCATCGGCAGGTCGAGGGAGTCCGCCTTATCGCTGGTCAGTGAGAGGCAGATCAATCCACGACCGTATTTGGCCATGAAGTTGACGGCCTCCGGGGTGACGTCTTCTGCTGCCATGGTCAGATCGCCTTCGTTCTCGCGGTCTTCATCATCTACAAGGATCACCATTTTTCCAGCAGCGATGTCCTTGATGGCTTGTTCGATTGAAATGTGCGCCATTCTTTTCTCCTTATCTCTGGTTAAGGCTATGGACGGTTCAAGCGTATCATCCGATGATACCGGGACCGATCCAAAATTGAAGAAGAGATGACTCAGGGCGTGAGCAGTGACCGGACTGACAGGCTACTGCTTTGGGATGTGTTTTTCGCAACAAACTTTCGTTCTGTCACAAGCGGTCGATGAACCACATTAAATGTTCATCGTGGACAAGGGTAACTGTCCATTCAACACCTTTGTCTTCTTTCATCCGGACTCTAACCGTCGGCTTTGGCATCTAACCAAATCTGCTGACCCTGGCAACGGGTGCCAGGCGCTCGTGGGCTCTCTCCATAAAGGAGACTACCACCGGTGGGGAATTTCACCCCGCCCTGAAGACATATATTCTGTATCAGACTTAAGTATAGAAAAAAGATCAGGCAAAATCAAGAAGGTTGTTCGATGGTTCCGCAAAAAGCTGAGCTGAAACATAAAATTATCATTCCTGATTTAAAGCTGAGGCGCAGAGAACACAGAGACGGAATTAGTTTTTGCATGCCTGATTTCATGATTTACCTATAAATGTCCTACACTAATAAAGTAATACTAAGGTGTCTCACTTACATTGGCACAGAGGGAAGATGAACCCGGATTTGATTTTTCCTACCAGTGAGTAAATCGATTTCAAGCAGACTGAACTTTTTTGATTCTTTCAGGACTTTATATCCGGTCTTAGATAGTTTTCCTTTTTTAGGATCATTCACAGAATACATTTTATGAGCTTTGTTTTCAGCAAGGTATGAAGTAATAACCTCTTCCTTCTTTGGCAAGATCCCATTTACAACGGCATAATATTTTTTTGAAAAACCTTTCCACTCATCTTGAAGATAACGCTTGGCTTTTTCATTTTTAGCAAAAATAATAACACCGGAAGTATCCTTGTCCAGACGATGTACAATTAATATCCGGTTTTTTGATTTTTTAATCCCTTTTCGTACATATTCATTTAAAATAAAGTAAGCTGTGTTTTCTCTGACTTTTGCATTACCCATTGTCAATAGGCCACTTACTTTGTCTACAACCAGAATGTCATGATCTTCATAGATTATTGTGAGTTCTTTCGGTTGATACCTCTTTGGAGTGCTCTTAATAATTTTGTGTCTTTCACTCATTTTTTTCAATTTCATTGATAGATTACTTCCAAATATCCGTATCTGTTCCATGGTAATTGAACAGACCAATAACATCCCTTTCTATGCAGATTATGAGGTTTAAACTTAAAACGTAAATGCGATTCTCCTCTCCCACTAACGCACTCTTTTGACATGTTTACAGTATGTTAAGCAGCTTGGATTTTTTGTGAAATTTAGAGGTATAATTATTGAGTTTCCAGGTGGGATGGTCCGTGGAAAGCCCAAATGGGGTGAAATCCCATGATGTTCACTGTGGAGGAGTGATGAAACCTAACTTCGTGTCCATTTTTACTGGACCACATCACTCTCATCGTTCTGTGAGATTCCCTGCCTGGATATCTGCATAAATCTATCTCAAATACTTCTGGTACCTTTCCAATAGCGATCTTTGATCAGGCGTTTCAACAGTTTTCCGGTTGGTGTCCGCGGCAGTTCATCGTCGAAGTCGATAGTTCGCGGGCATTTGAGCTTGGCCAGATTTGACTGGCAGTAAGCGATCAACTCTTGTTCCATATCAGGACCGGCCAGGGATTTATCTCGCAGTTGAATGACACCCTTGACCTCTTCTCCAAACTCTTCGTTTGGCACGCCGAGGACAGCGGCATCTTCCACATCCGGATGCATGATCAGAACGTTTTCCGCTTCCTGAGGATAGATGTTCACACCACCTGAAATGATCATGTTGGCCTGGCGATCGGTCAGGTAGAGATATCCTTCTTCATCCAGGTAGCCAATATCGCCGATGGTCGTCCACCCTTTTGGACTTCTGGATGCTTCGGTTTTGTCGGAATCATAATGATATTCAAAGTCCTGTCCCTCGCCGAAAAATATCAGTCCGGGCTCTCCGATTGGCAAGTCTTCTCCCTGTTCGTCAACGATATGAATCGTTCCCCACAAGGCACGACCCACTGAACCCTTGTGTGTCAACCAATCCTGGGAGTTTATCTGGGTATAACCGTTGGCTTCGGTTCCCGCGTAGTATTCGAAGAGAACAGGGCCCCACCAGTCGATCATCTGTTCCTTGACCGGAATTGGAATCGGTGCCGCTGCGTGAATCGCGATTTGCATACTTGAGACATCATAACGGGCTCGTTCTGCTTCCGGCAGCTTGATCATGCGTACAAACATCGTCGGTACCCATTGGCTGTGCGTCACTTTGTACTTTTCGATCAGGGCCAGCGACTGGGCAGCATCGTATTTCTCCATGACAATCACGGTTGAGCCAGCATAGAGGTTTATCATGCAAAACCGTAATGGTGCGGCATGATACAAAGGAGCGGGGGAGAGGTAGACAGTATCTTCATTGAAACCGTACAGGGCCATGATCAGTTTTCCGGCATCAACCAATTCTCCATAGGGCAAATCGATGTAATTGACCTTGATACCTTTAGGTCTGCCGGTTGTCCCTGATGAGTAAAGCATGTCCTGCCCGGATGTTTCATCGGCGATGGGGGTTGTGGGAAACTCAGCAACCTTTTCCTCGTAGGATTCAAATCCGTCAACGGTACCATCGATCATCAGGCGTGCACTGACATCAGGCATTTTATCAATCAGTTCAAGCGCTCTGCCGCTCATGGTTTTTGAAGTGATAAACGCCTTGGCTCCGCAGTTGTTGACGATATACTCTATCTCAGCAGCCTGCAGATGGGTACTGATGGCTGTGTAAACAAGTCCACACCGGGATGCTGTGCTGCAAATCTCTAAATAATGGCGATTGTTCTCCATGAAAATGGCGATGTGGTCGCGGCTTTGCAGCCCCAGGGAACGAAACAGATGAGCTCCCTGATTCGCCCGCTCTTCCAGTTGCATCCGCGTCACTACCTCTCTGCTTCCAGCCATAATGTAAGCGGGCTTATCGGGATTATCGAAGACTCTTTTTCTGATCTCAATCATATCACCTCCTGCCAAGGGTCGGCTCATAAAATAGTTCACATTCTGTTTGCAAAATGTCCAGTGTTTTAGGGACTTTTGCGAATAGATTATGTGAAGCTATTTATGAACGATCCCTAAGTT
>JAOZRE010000330.1 GCA_029940215.1 bacterium
CCCCAATTTAAAAGAAGTGGACATTCTCCTGCCTCTGCATGAACCCCGATTTGCATCAGTCGACACCATAGGCAAAGTTACCGAATGAGTGAACTGTGACTTGTGAGGAGAAGAATCAAGTTGTTGTCGGCGTGCAGAAAAAATATCGGCGGGTGGTATTCTTCAGGACTTAAAGAGTGGCAGAGCATTCCATGGTACTCTGCCACTCACAATTCCGGGATTAATGTCAGTTAAGTTCGCCGGAATGGTTGGTTAATCATTCAAGGGATCTAAGACCTTTTCAACATCTGTCTGTGTTGAAGCGGCAGAGCCGTCTAGGATACTCCGCCGCTCACTATTCCGGGCAAGTTTTTTAGGAGTGTTAGCCGGAATGGATCTGTAAAATTTTCAAAGGGTGTCAAAACCCATAGCATTCATTTGGATTAAACGTATTAGTGGCTGAAGGCTACTTAAAACCAAATAGCAATATCAGAAACTAATATTCTCTTATACTGCAATTGATGTACCAAAAGTGCTTGAGTTTTTACAGCCTGTTTCAAATAAAACGGTGTGATGACAAACCTCAACGTCATGGGATCAATGGAGTCACCTTTTATTTAAACTATTAAGCAGGCAGATGACAGTGAAAACCGTTAGCTAGAAGCACTTTTTCCAAGCTGCTCACGAAGCCTGACAGATTCCTAAGTAAATCCGCTGAACAATTTGTTTTTTTTACGCTATTCAGACGACGGCCCAAAATGAAAGCTATTGTAGAATTAATTGACCTTGAATGATTCGCCTGGAGTTTTTTGATCAGGATTATGAAAATACGTGTTACTAAAGTGTTACAAGTAACAGAATCCGTCATTTTGTAACGCTACAGTAACAAAAAGAGTCTATTCAGTTTAAACAATTCTAAAAAGCGGATGGTTTTAGCAACGAAAATCTTGTCTTCCTGATCCAGAATTTTTTTAAAACAGTATATTGAATTAACTCTCGTTTTATAACAGCCAAAATTTGTTTTGGTACGTAGTTTGAAGAGTATTATGGTTAAGATACGTTGAATTTCAAGTCCCATTTGAGTTTTTGAAAAACAATGGACGGAGATTGATCATGACTATTACCGGAAGTAGAAAACAAGAGGATAAAATTAGAGATTTGGGGAAAACGGCAAAGAAACTGTTTCCTGAAATTTCGATAGTGTCCTTTGAAAAAACATTCCGCCAGAGCATCGAAACAGCTCTGGAAAAGCACCAGTATCAACAATGGAGTGATGTGACCAGTCAGCAACCGGTTGCCCGAAAAGACTTTTTTGAAAGCATATTATCCATTTCGAAAGGCACGCTCAAGGAAAATGGGTTAAACGAGGATCAAATAGATAGTTTGATTAAAAAACTGGAAAAAAGAAATAGAAGATACCTGGGTTAACAGTCTCATTCTTTTAACCCTGAAATGGCCCCAATCGCCTTCCGGTATCTCTGTAACCCTGCGAGATATTGGAATCCGGGGGTTCTATTGGTTTTTGTAATAGGTTCAGCTCAGCAAGCCAATTAATAAAAGAGATAATTTTGTAAGCATTTCCACTGGAGTTTACATGAAGAAATTATTTGAAGCGTATACATTAGGCAATTTAAAGCTAAAAAACCGGTTCGTCTTTCCGCCAATTAAAACAGCTTATGGCGGCCCACAAGGGGAAATCACTGATCGTCAACTGGCATTTTACAAGCAGATTGCCAAAGATGGCCCGGGTCTGATTATTCTTGAGCCAGTTTCAGTGACACCTGAGGGCAGAGAACACCCCAAACAGCTTTCCATGCATCTTCCGGAAAGCGCCATGAAATTTTCAAAAATAGTAGATGGTATTCATACAGAAGACTGCAAGGCATGCCTGCATTTGAATCATGCAGGGGCTGCAGCTAATCCAAAGACAACCGGAGTATCTCCAAAAGCACCTTCAGTAATGACTTGTCCTGCAAGTGGCCAAACAGCAGAAACATTGTCGCTTGATGAAATTGCCGGTATAATTGAGGGCTACCGGACTGCCGCTCAAACCGCCAAATCAGCCAAATTTGATCTGATTGAAATTCAAGCCGGCCACGGATATTTAGTCTCTCAGTTTCTGAATGAGAAGCTAAACAAGCGAGAAGATGAATATGGCCAAGACCGCAAATTATTGATTCGTGAAATCCTCAAAGCAGTAAAAGATGCAGCTCCAGATATACCCGTTATTCTGCGTATTTCAGGAAACGAAATGTCTCCAAAATTTGGTCTCTGCTCAAAAACGATTGGCGAGCTGCTTCAGCTGGCGGAAGATCAAGGTGTTGCAGCAATTCATGTTGGCATGGGACATGTCTGCTTTAGTCCTCCCTGGTACTTTCATCACAGCAGTTTGCCGGAGGATCCGCAGATACATGCATTGGCGAGAATTCGCACTGAAACATCCCTGCCCATAATTGTTGCCGGGCGTATGGGGAGAAGGGAAAAAATAGAAAAAGTAATGCAGCAGGGGCTTGCTGACCTCGTCTCTCTTGGCAGGCCGCTTATTGCAGATCCGTCGATCATTAAAAAATGGGGAAGTAGAGCGTTTGATACGGTCAACTACTGTGGTTATTGTCTGCAGGGATGTCTTCATCGGGTAAAGACAGGTCTCCCATTGGGATGCAATTTAAATCCGGAATTGGGTTTACCCCGGTTATTAAAATCGGATCAGTCTCTCAAAATTCTTATTGCTGGTGGAGGCCCTGCCGGATTGAGCGCGGCCAAGTATTTAACATACAGAGGACATCAGGTCACCCTGGTGGAACAAAAGAGTCGCCTGGGCGGTCAGTTTGCCCTGGCATGGCAGGCTCCAGGAAAAGAGCAAATGTATGACAGCCTGATGACTTTAGAACAGGAAGTCCGGACAAGCATTGAATCGATTCGTTTGAATGAAACTGTCGATGCCAGGCTGATTAAGCAGTTAAAACCGGACTTGTTGGTGTGGGCGACTGGAGCTGTTCAGAATATTCCCCAGATTGAGGGACTCGACAGCCAGAATTCGATGACATCCCTGCAGTTTTTTGAAAAAAACGGCCGTATTCCAGGCCCCAGGGTGCTGGTAATCGGTGCCGGCCGCACAGGCCTTGAAATTGCAGAAGTATTGGGCCGGAGTAGGTACGAGACGACTGCCACCAAACGGACCGATCCGATTGGCAGCGAGATGGAAATGATTACCAAAAAACTGGCATTGAAACGAATAGAGGACATGCCCCACGTTAATCTAATGCCGCATACGACGGTTAAATCGTTCTCCCATGATGGTGTAACCATAGAACAAGACGGAGAAATTTTTAAGCTGGAGCCTTTTCAGACAGTTATCCTGGCATCAGGAATGCTGTCTGCCCCGGGGCCGGATGACACTGTCAATGCCTTTGCTCACGACGTTGAAATTATCGGTGACGCCCAGCAGGTTCAGGATATCTATTCTGCCATTCATGCAGGATATGAATTGGGGCTGAAGTATTAGCCTTTGCAGATATGGATGGGCCAGGTACGGGTTTGAATATCGCTGAAACAACGACCTGATGTATTCGAAATCAGGTGATAACGAACCTATAAATGAAAAGAATTGGTAATTTTTTACCTCAGTCCTTTCGACGGAGCGCATACTGAATAGTTACGGAATGGGTTACATTGCGTTGGAAATGAGTGAGGCCTTAAGATCCAGAAACATAGAAGTTAAGATGGTCAAACCTCGCCCTATTTTGCTACCATGGATGATCAGTTGACAGAGGCTGTTCAGCAGGAATTGGAAAAAATGGTGTTAAATTACAAATGGGACATTCGGTCGAAGAAATCGTCCCTCGATCTCAGCCCGACAGCCAAAACGCTAAACTCAGTGTTGTCTGCTCCGAACTGGAATTGGAAGCGGTTATGGTGATCACTGGCATTGAGGGCTAACCGGGCCGGGTTGGCTGTGGCTGACAATGTCTGCGGAAAAGAGGTCGAACTTCCGGGAATTGTCGGGACTTCTGTTTTCAAGGTATTTGACCTGGAGGTTGCCAGGGCAGGACTTAACATGAAGGAGTCCACTGAAAATGGATTTGACCCGGTCGAGGTCAATGTTAAAACACGTTCCCGCGGCCATGCACATCCCGGGTCTACACCGATTCACCTGAATATGGTGGCTGATCACAAAACGGTACGCCTTCTCGGAGCTCAGATGGTAGGTCGGGAAGGAGTCGCCCACTGTATTAATGCTATTGCAGTGGCGTTGCATAGTCAGATGACGATGGAACAGTTCGTTCAATGCGACCTGGCTTAGGCCCCACCTTTCAGTCCCACCTGGGACCCCCTGCTGACAACTGCCAATCAGCTTTTAAAAGGATTATGACCCGTTGACTGGGAACATAAAAAAAACGGAACAGAACTCATTTTTACATTCAAAATCGAAGTATATCCATGGTAAAAGCAAGAGTACTCATCGTTGAAGATGAAGCCATCATAGCAATGGAAGTTGAAAACAATCTCAAGAATCTGGGATATATGGTGACTTCGATTGTTGATAGAGGAGAAAAAGCCGTTGAGGCTGCTGAGGCAGACAAACCAGACATTATCCTGATGGATATTCGGATAAAAGGGGAAATGGATGGGATTGATGCTGCGGAAGAAATTCGAAAAAAATTCGCCATTCCTGTTATTTTCTCAACAGCTTATCTGGATGAAGATAAAATTCAGCGAGCAAAGTATACAATGCCTTTTGGATACGTGCTGAAGCCGATTCAGGAAAGGGAGCTGAAGGTAACCATTGAAATGGCTTTGTATATTTCGAAGGTTGATACAGCGCGTAAACATTCCGAAGAGATGCTCAGCAGTGCGCACGCAATGCAGAAGGCAATGGTTGAAAATATTGCGGATGTCATTGCCATAGTGGATCAAACTGGGATCATTCGTTATAAAAGCCCGAATATTGAAAAATGGTTTGGCTGGAAGCCGGAGGATTTGATTGGAGAAGATGTGCGGAAGAACATTCATCCGGATGACATGGAGCGGATCCTGGGCGCCTTTGGTGAACTTCTTCACAATGATACGTCAGTGTCCATCGAAGAGTGTCGCTATTTATGCAAGGACGGGACGTATAAGTGGATTAAGGGATCAGCTACAAACCGTATTAATGATAAAAAAATAAACGGCATTTTACTAAATTATCATGATAACACCGACCACAAGAATTTTGAACGCGCACTCATCGTATCCAAAGAAAAAGCGGAAGAGAGTGAGCTGTTCTTCTCACAAATATTTGAGCAATCATCAACAGGGACCTGTCTTTATGACCCGGAGGGAACCATCATCCGGGTTAATTCTGCATTCTGTTCCATGTTCGAGGTCGAAGCAGATGCCATTACGAATGGAGAATACAATGTTT
>JAOZRE010000050.1:0-3982 GCA_029940215.1 bacterium
ATAGACAATTTTTCCTGATCGATACCACTCCAGAAGATCTACGGCTGCGGCCTGTCTGGGGGTTAATGTCTCTTTTTCTGGCATTTTTTGAATACCCCTCTGGGTAGTGGTCCCACGCCTTCTGATCATTCTGTCGGGGTCGGCTGAACGACTTGAATCAGGGCGCCGGACTATGGTCAAGCAGTCTTGTTTATAAGACGTTGGAGGCCAGTTCAGCTAGCCTGGAACGAACACCGTGAATCAGGTTAACGTGGCCGGATAGGCTGTAATTCTGAAATTTTTCAATCACATGGGAAAGTCCATTTGAACCGGCATCCACATAGGGATTGTCTATCTGGTATGGATCCCCGGTCAGAACCAGCTTGGTTCCTGCTCCTACACGAGTAACAATGGTCTTCAATTCGTGGGGTGTTAAATTCTGAGCTTCATCGACAATCATAAAACGATGGGGGATGGATCGTCCACGAATGTAGGTCAACGGTTCCAGCTCCACCAATCCCATATCCAGCAATCTCTGATATCCTCCAGTCTTGCTTCCAGGGGAGGAATGGTTGGTTGATAGAAACTCCAGATTGTCAAATATAGGTTGCATCCAGGGTTCCATTTTTTTCTCGATATCTCCGGGCAGGTATCCCATGTCCCTTCCCATGGGAAAGATGGGACGGGAAACCAGGATTTTCTGATACCGGTTGGCTGACAACATCAATTCAAGAGCTACTGCAAGGGCCAGCAGGGTTTTTCCGGTGCCGGCTTTGCCTGCGAGAATAACGATATGTATGGATTCATCCATCAGCAGGTCCAGCGCGATCTCCTGCTCCATGTTCCTCGACTTGATGCCCCAGATTCCGTCCGGGAACCGATCTATCGTGCTCAATTTTCCGTTCTCGAGGTGATAGCGGCAGACCTCGCTCTCTTTCGATTCCAGCGACTGGACTTGAACACTCTGGTTTGCATGAAAATCGGTGGTGGTCGTGATCTGTTCCCCGGACGCCAGAAGTGACTGAAACTTGCGCTCATCGACCTTCAGGGTTGCGATGCCCTCATAAAACTTCTCCAGGTTCGGACGCTTCTCTTCGTATGCGATGACATCAATTCCAAGTGCCGACACCCGAACGCGGAGATTAATGTCGTTGGTTACAAGAACGGTCTGATCCGGGTATTGCCGGTGTATCAGCATTGTGGCCGCCAGTACACGGTTGGAACTTTTGGCCAGATTAATGAACGCCGGAAGTTGTACGGTGGTTTCCTCCATAATGAAAACGCTCAGGAGGCCGCCATTTTCAAGTTGAATGCCTTCTGTGAGAGATCCATCCATGCGGATTTTATCGAGAATCTGGGAGACCAGGCGGGCGTTGCGACCAACTTCATTAAACTCTTTCTTGAAACGGTCGATTTCTTCGATAACTGAAATGGGTATGATCACATGGGCGTCGGGATAAGCAAATATACAGTCTGGCTCGTACAACAACACATTTGCATCCAGAATGAAACGGTTCATATTTTTGTCCTTGCTTATCGGTTGCCTTCGCTCCTGCCCTCCAGATTTTGTCACCCGCCCCTCCGTTTGGCTATCCGTTATTTCAGTTATCAAGTTAAATCAGTTTTCGTCTATTTTAAGATCAGAAGCGAGTCCTTTCGATGGCAACTTTTCCTCAAACGCCATGCAAATGCCGCTGCCGGTGAAGGAGAGCGAATGGCAGATGTTTTCCATCAGTTCGATTCCTCGCCCCTGAATCCGCAGTTCACCCTCTTCCTGCAGACGATTTTTTTCGCTCATTAAGTCAAATCCGCCGCCGCAATCTGAAATGCGTATCTCCAATGTGTTGTCCAGAATTTCAAGATCAATGTCGATGGGTTTTTCAGCAACATTGCTGTTTCCATGTTCCAGGGCGTTAATCAACGCCTCCCTGACAGCCATCAATACCTTGAGCATATCGAATCGTTCAGGGTGTTCCCGGTTCAAGTAGTCTTCGATCTGTTTAAGGGCAACTTCCAACTCCTCACTTGTCGAGCTGATAGTCTGTCGGAATCCGGATTTCGGCTCTTCGAAAGGATGCCCTTCAAAAACAGCAATTGTCAGATCATCTGTGACCTCAATGGATCGCTTGACGAAATCAACAATCGATTCCAATGCCTGCTGCGGGGGCTGATTGCTTTTGGTTTCCCCGATATCAGAAATGATTTCACTGGGGATGGCCTCTAGAACTCCGTCTGTCGCAACATACAGCCTGTCGCCGGGCATGAAGTCAATCTCGTCATGATCAAACATATCCATTTCCGGAAACATGCCAATGGGGATGCCGGTCCATTTGATCAGCGTAGCCTTTCCTGTTGATTTCTTGACCAGAATCCCTCCGGGGATACCTGCATTTGCATAGTGCAGTTTATTCCGCAGGGGATCCCAAAGCAGCACTAGTGCACAGACGAACCGTTTGTCCTCTTCCTCAGCATCATGGTCCAGGAAGCTGTTCAAGTAGCGGAGCAGGTCGTAAGGGTTGCTGTATTGTCCCCAGACCCCTTTGACTAGACCGGCAAACCAGGAGGCGGTATAGCCACTTTGGATATCATGCCCTGCTACATCTCCCAGGATAAACCCATACTTACCATGAAGGTCGAACTGGTGACTGAGCACCAGATCCCCTCCGATTTTACGGAAGGCCTTTTGCCAGACAGCCAGCTGTCGATTGGATTTGTGTACAGCCTCTTTGATGCTTCCCTGCCCCTTGATTTTGCTGAGGGAGTCCGCATCGGCAATATTTTCAGCCTGTTTCATGGCCTGACGTTGCATCTGAGAACAATGCTGCAGAACCGTGCTGATATCTTCTCTGGTGAATGGGTACTGGATATTGTTGTCTGACTTTTCGCAAAGAACTGTATGGCCATGTTCGCTCGTTGTGATTAAAATCACATACTTGTCCGGGAAATGATTCTTGACATAAAAGGCCAGTGGCAGGTCGGTTTCCGCTTCCAGGATCAGAAAATCAAACCGGTCTTCAACCAGGCTTTTCAGGATCTCCTCCAGATCGCTGATGCGATCAAATACGATTCCCATGGAGCCCAGAACCGATGCCAGAATATAGTCGTATACCTGATTGTCTGTCTTCAGCAGGACCTTTTGTATATAAACAGATTTTTGCAGATCGGATGAACCTGATTCTGTTCCAGTTCCACCCAAGAGTTGCCTCCCGATATCGATCAGGATATTTGTTTCGACCGGCTTGGTCATATACTCGTCACAACCAGCTTCCAGACATTTTTCACGATCACCCCGCATTGCCAGAGCTGTCAGCGCAACAATGGGGGTTCGCTTCAGGTTCTGTTCTGTTTCTAGTTGACGCATCGTCCGCGTGGCTGTAAAACCGTCCATGACCGGCATGTTCATATCCATAATGACAAGGTCGAAGGAGGGGGTTTCCTTCCAACGATCAACCGCATCCTGTCCATCAAACGCTTCTGCTATGGTGCAGTTGTATTGCTGCAGTATTTTCTTTAGAAGGATTCGATTGTAGGGCATATCCTCAACAATCAGGACATGTTTGTTTTCCAGCAGGTTCTGCCCTGCATCATCTTTCCCTTTATCGAAGAAACCAAACTGAACGAGGCTATGGATGGTATCGTCCAGTTCAGACAGGTACTTTCTGAAATTTCGTTCCAGTAACTCAATATCGATAAGCTCTAGGTATCCCGGTTGCTCTTTTAGTTGGCCGATGTTGTAGAGAAACCAGTGGATCTTCTCCAAGCCCAGCTTTTCAGATTCCTGACTGAGTGGTTTCCAGTCACGGGTCATGATGCTACGGCGATCAAAACTCAACCCACTCAAGGTTTCTGACGCCTGCTGCAAGGCTTTGTAAAGTTTTGGCGATTTGTAATTCATCTGTTTCTTTGCGTTTTCCAGATGAATGGTTTGCAGGCGTTTTACGGGTATAGTGGTATCATCAGAGTTGGGACCTTTCAATGCATCGTAAATAAACGTTCGAAAATA
>JAOZRE010000050.1:3992-18975 GCA_029940215.1 bacterium
AAAATATACATCTTTATCAAAGTGAACAGGTTTGAAAACAGTTTGAATGCGGAATCATGGCTCGACAGCTCTCATAATCATAACGCCATTGGGATAACAAGCGGCTGCAATCTAGTTCAACAATTTCTCTTTCTCCCGGTCCCTTTCCCGCAAAGTGTCTGCAATTGCTGAATCTGCTTCCCTGCTTACTTGATAGCAGTTCATCAATTTCTTAAAAAACAGTCGGTGTGTAATGGATACCGTAACCGGAAATAGTGTGCAAACGCTGCGGGAGTACCTGTTCTTCGGACTAAAAATACCATTTTTGGCGCTTTAAAAGAAGTCCAAAGTGTGCTAATCTGCTGTGAACAGCTTGAAACCCATTCTCTCACCTGCATCGTTTAACTTCCACCAATAAGTGATCTGATTTTAATGAGCCCTACAATTGCCATATCCATGGGCGATCCAGCTGGTATCGGACCCGAAGTTATTGTCAAAACAGTCGCTGATTTCAAGTCGACTGTTGAGTTTAAGCCCTTTGTGGTTGGCAGTTGCTCGGTTCTGAGAGATACAGTGGAACAACTGGGGATAAATCTTGACATTGTCCAGATCCAGCAACCGGTTTTTCAGGTTCGCCGGGGTCAGCTTCCTGTACTGGAACCGGATGACAGTCACGAAGGCGTTTTTCCTGTGGGGGCTGTGGATCCCCGTTGCGGAGACCTTTCTTATAAAGCTGTCGTGAAGGCTGCTGATTTATGCCTGTCAAAACAGATTGATGCGCTAGTAACCGCCCCTATATCAAAGGAAGCCTGGCATCGGGCGGGTCATCATTATGATGGGCATACTGGGCTTCTCGCCGAATTGACTCGTTGTGATAACTACCGTATGACCTTTGCATCGGACAGACTCAACGTGATGTTGACAACGACACATATTCCGCTGAGCGATATTTCCAGAACAATCACCATCAAGCGGGTCTATGAGACGATAAAAATGGGTGAGCAATTTATCAAAAGCTTGGGAAATGCAGCTCCCAGAATAGCTGTTTGTGGTCTGAACCCACATGCCGGGGAGAGCGGTATCTTTGGGCACGAGGACGAATCCATTGTCAAACCGGCTGTTCAGGCTGCGATAGATGATGGATTAAGTGTTTCCGGCCCTTTTCCGTCAGATACAATCTTCAGGCGGGCTCTGAAGGGGGAGTTCGATCTGGTGGTTGCCCAGTATCACGATCAGGGACTGATTCCAGTGAAGCTTGTCGCTTTTGATACTGCGGTGAACATAACGGTTGGACTGCCTATTATACGAACTTCGGTGGACCACGGAACGGCTTTTGACATCGCCGGTCAGGGTATTGCCGATCATCAGAACATGCGGGCTGCAATTGACTATGCTGTTAAAATGTCAAAGAGTCATGCAGCAGGAACGGTTTCATGAAACTGGAAGGGCTCTGGACACCACCTAAGCTGGTGCAGTGGATTGCCGAAGATTTCGGTAGCAGGCGGATGCCTGGATCTTTGCGTCTTGAAGCGGAACGATTGGTCAGCCATGCTCTGGGAATATCACGTCTGGATATTTATCTGCAGTATGACAAACCCTGCTCTCCTGAAGAGCAGAAGGCGGTCAGGGAACTGGTCATCCGACGACGTAATCGTGAACCGCTGTGCTACGTGTTACAAAGTAGCGAATTCTGGTCGCTGCCGCTTGAGGTGGGACCCGGGGTTCTGATTCCGCGTCCCGATACGGAGGTGCTGATAGAGGCGACCTTGGGTGTCATTCGGTCGCAGCCTCGGAGTGGTCCCCTACAAATCCTTGAATTGGGGACCGGTAGCGCAGCGATTCCACTGGCCCTCTCGATGGATGAAGATCAGCTGAACATTACAGCAACTGACATCAGTGCCCAAGCCCTGGGTTTCGCAAGGAAGAACATCAACTGTTATCGGTCAGAGTTTGAAAAACGCGGAAATCTGATTTACCTGATACAGGGGAATCGATTTGATGCGATTAAACAGCAGGCACGGTTCGACTACCTGGTCAGCAACCCCCCATATATCCCCGTGGGTGACATCGACCACCTTCAGGAAGAGGTCAGGAGCTGGGAGCCCAGAGGGGCACTGGACGGGGGACAGGACGGGCTGGATTTTTACAGATACTTGAAGGATGCTGCGGAACAGCTGCTTAAACCGGGCGGCTTTCTGATTTTTGAACACGGCTTCGATCAGAGAGCGTCAATCCAGGAATTGATGAGCAGCAGTATCATTCTGGCATATAGTGAGGCAATCAAGGATCTGGGAGGTCATGACCGGGTCCTCATCTTTCGTAAAACAGGATCCTGACTCTTTTCAGGATGGATCCAGGGAACAACAGAGGCGCCCGTGAATGATTGACAGGCGCAGAATAAACGGGAATGAATGGTACAACAACCCTTTATAGACTACTACAAAGAGAAGGTGGCCCGTTTTGAAGCCCACCTGGCAGAGACCTTTCCAGATATTCCACCGCCGGTTGCAATCCTGGATGAATCGATGCGATATTCGCTGTTGGCTGGTGGAAAACGACTTCGTCCCATTCTCCTGCTTACGACAATCGAATGTGCAGGGAAGAACGCTGACTTCGCGCTGCCGCTTGCTTGTGCGATCGAATATATTCATACCTACTCGCTGATTCATGATGATCTACCCTGTATGGATGATGATGAGTTAAGACGAGGGCAGCCGACGAATCATATCAAGTATGGAGAAGAGATTGCACTGCTTGCAGGAGATGCCCTTCTGACGCACTGTTTTTCGTTGATGAGTTCGTCAACCCTTTTAGAGAAGATTTCTGCCGTCGGGCTTCTCAGGGCGATCCATATACTGGCTGAAAGTGCAGGGGTGTTTGGTATGGTTTCAGGGCAGGTTGCTGATATCCAGAAGTATATGACGCTCGAGCCGGAAGAGACCCTGACCTTTATCCATTCACACAAAACCGGGGCATTGATTAAGGCCGCGATTCAGATCGGCGCTCTGCTGGCTGAGGTCGGTGATTCGGATTTCGAGCAACTGACCGGGTTTGGGGTTGAAATCGGCAAGTGTTTTCAGATTCAGGATGATATCCTTGATGTGACCGGCAGTCAGGAACTTTTGGGGAAAACACCCGGCACAGATGAAAAGAATAAAACCCTGACCTATCCATCAATATTCGGGTTGGAAAACTCGAAGGAGCTGGCAAACAGCTGCTATCAGCAGGCACTGGACCATCTGGACAGGACAGGGCTTCAGACACTGAGGTTAAGGGAACTTGCCGGCTTTGTTCTGAAACGGGACCACTGATATGTTAAAACAGCGCTAGTGTCTGAACCGGAATCCCTGCGGGATTCCTAATGGTTTCAGTTCATGTACCCGTGCCGGGTCAAATGAGGTAATAACGACTTTCAGGTAGACCTCCCGGTTCGGGTCTGCGAAATCGATGATTTTAGGAATCCATATCCCGCGATACGACAGCCACTTTTTGATCGTTACCAGCTGATCAGAAGCCTGCATCTCCTTTCGAATTTGAAACGGCCTTTCTCTGACATAACTGAATTCAAGGCTATTACCATCCCCCACTATCTCTCTTCCCCAGAATATCTCCCGCAACTCGGCCACATTCAGGTTTACAAATTCGAATACTCGGCTGCGGTTCACCTGATTGTTTTCCAACTGCTGAAATGCCCTGTCATGATAGTTGAGAATCTGAACAATGCGGTCGTCCTGATAAACTGACAAGAGGGTACCTCCCACCGGAGCACTGACAGTAAGCTTAAAGCGATTGTCTTCTGTAATAATCAGCTGGCAGGCGCCATTTTCATCCATATCCGGTGTTTTTATCCGGATACGGCATCTGGCACTGTAGTCAAGCTCCAGCCGGCTAACTTGGAAGGACTTGAGCAAATCAAGTGCCTGATTGAACGCTCCCGGTTCCACTCTTTTCTTTCCGGGACGATGTGTTTGGCACCCCAGCAGAAGAAGCGCCGAGCAGACCAGAAGTATCCGAGAGTATTTTTTCACCGTAGAGCAGCTGATAGATGTAATAGGACCGAATAACGCGTTTAACATAGTTCTGGGTTTCTAAAAAGGTGATCGTCTCAACGAAATTATCGAAGTCTCCGGAGCCTGTTTTTCGCTTCCATCGTTTAACGTTGGTTGCCCCTCCATTATAGGCCGCCAGGGTATAAAACAGATTTCCCTTGTATCGCCTGAGTAATCTTTTTAAATAGGCTACGCCCAGTTTGACGTTGAAATCGGGATGAATTAACAGGGTAGGCTGGTATTTTGTGCGAATGGTCTTTGCGACATACCTGGCTGTTGTTGGCATCAATTGCATCAACCCGACAGCACCTGCAGGAGACTCCACTTCTGCTCTGAAATTCGACTCCTCTCGAATAACGGCAAAAACAAGCATTTGTGGCAGGTCTGAACGGCCGATATGCCGCTGTACCTCCTTGAGGTATCCAGCTGGGTAGTAAGTGGTTAATAAAGGGTTGTTGACATCCTGGGCATTTTTGATTGATTCGCTGAAATAAAGATCTACCAGAAGTTGTTGTAAATAGTACCGTTCGGCTTGGAACAAGATAGGGGAAAGGTGGTAGAAGAAGCCAACATCAAACTGTTTCGCTAGGTAGCGCATGACCAGGGCATCAGCCATTTCAGCCTTTTGAATTAAGTACAATATATGGATGAATTCAAGGAAGTCTAATTCCGAGCCTACGAGTGGCCGTGGTTTGGAAGCCAGTTGATTTCTGGTAGTGTTTTTTTTAATGCCGTTATAATTTCTATCGAGTTGAAGGGCCCGGAAACCGTAGTAGGTCAATGGGTGTTCCTGGTAGCAGGACCGAGGTGTGCGCTGGTTGTGCAGTTTCAGCTTGATATTCCAGTAACAGAATTTTGCCGCGACTTCCTTGCTCTGAAATGAATAGGTACTGGCCCAGCGCATAATATCTTTCATTTTGGCTGTCTGATTTAAAGCCCGGTGAGCCCATAGCTTTCGCCATTGAACGAGGGGGACGAGATCCTCTGATGCATGGGTATGTAGAATCTTATTATAGTAGAACAGGCTTTCAGACAGTTTATTCTTGTTGAAATAGAACTCTGCCAGCTCGAAGTATCTTGGGGTCAGTTTTGCCGCCGGGGCTGTTTTATCGAGCATGGCGAGGTAGGTCTTCGCTTTGGATATGTGTCCTTTTTTAAGCCAGAGACGGAAAAGCAGAGTGGCTGTTTCGTTTGAGGTCAGTGAAAACGAACGGGATTGTGCCGGAGAATTCAGGATGTCAATTAGCCTGGCATATTGCTGTTTCCTGAAAAATGTTTTGAAATAAGTCGATCTGGTCTTTCGAAAAAAGCTGTTGTCAGGTGAGAGATGTCTGAGGTAAGCAGGGGCTTCATTGAGGATATAGGTCCAGTTTTTCAACTGGTACTGCGTGCTAAAATGAGTGGCTACTGTTTCCGGTTCCAGCTTAAACTGTTTCAACTGTGCTTTCAGATAAGGGAGATGCGAAACGGGGAATGCTGTGGTATCTGTAACCGCCCATAGCTGACTGATCAGTTCTGGATAAAGGGCGTCGTCCTGATTGAAATATTTTAGAATCCAGGTGACTAATTCTGGGTCTTTTCTCCAATCTGAAAAAACTGGCAGTAAGCGGGTCAACGTCTTTTTTACAGCATCTGGATTGTGAAAACCTGTATATGTCTCCTGCAGAACGACAAACACCTCCTTCTCAAAAAGACCAGCTTCAGAGGATTTTGCAAGATCTCCTAAAAAAAGCAGTAATCCTGAGTGGTCCTGTTTTTTGAGGTACACGTTTATCCGCTCAACTGTTACGATGGGCTTGAGCGACCAGTCCGTTATCTGATCCAGTTTCTGCAAAATAGTCAGGTTATACGATATATCGGAAGGTTTTTGCAGTTTTCGATTGAGCAGGAAAAGCTGTGCAGGACGATAACGACGATGGTGACTAATTTGTAGTGTGCTGACATAGTCGGAAAGGGTGCTCTCCGATAAATGCAATACCCTGCTTTCAGCAGCAATCAGATCAATGGGAAATAGAAGGGTAATGAAGAGTGACACTGAAATCCAGGCCAAATAGCTGAATAGGGTAAAAACCTTACTGTTCATGGTGATTTCCTGCTCGACCTAAACGCAAACCCTCACGTTCCATATAGCGAGATGAAAAAAGTCAAATTCAAACCGGGGGATACCCAATATCGCCGTGAGGCTGAAAGCGAAAGCCCGTTTTCAAAAAGAAGTCAGGTCCTCTTTACCCACGATGCCAAAACAAAAGCGAAAATAGTAACTGTCAGAGACCGGTATTACGAGCTGTTTTTTGCAAATGAAAAAGAGAGTTATCGATCGCGAAACCAGTTTTTCAAGCCCGGTGATTCAGTACCGGCATCGGAGTCCGGCTATCTTCAAGAAGAAAGCCTGGTTGGAAATGCCCGTCAGATTGCTTTCAGCATGTCAAAATTCATTAAACGGATCCTTGTCAGACTTGAAGAAAATCCCCAGAGTCTGTTCACTGAGGCTAGCATGATTCGCCGGGTCTGCCTAGAAGAGGCGCTTCCGATTCCGAAGTTTGATGCTTTTGATCGGATAGAAAACTGGGACGCGTTCATGAAGTTGCTGAACTCTATTGCGGATTCGGATGATACCTATAAATTTGAGTTGCTGATTGCAGCAATAGATCAATACGCGGCGCTTTGTTCTTGAATGAACCAAGGGTGGGTGTGGGTGTGAGGGGCCAACTCTGATTGTACAATCGAGACTGGGCCCCCAACTTTTCAGGTGACGTGATCTGAAGGGTGTGCTATTCCGGTTTGGATTCGGTGTCTGCCTCGGGGGTTTCATCTTCTGCGGGCGCAGCTTCTTCAACCGCTTCTTCCGTCACGGCGACTTCAACTGCAGGTTCTTCAGCTGCCACTTCTTTTACAGGCTCTTCGCTCTGTAGCTCACTCTTAATTTCAGAGATCGCTTCGGGTGGGGCCTGTTTAGCTGGTTTTTCCTCTTCCTTCAGATCAACCATCTGGATCAGACACATTTGAGCGTTATCACCCAGCCGTTTTCCCAGTTTGTAAATCCGTGTGTATCCACCGTTCCGGGTCTCGTAAAGCGGTCCGTACTCTTCGAACAGCTTTTTGACAACCTCTTTTGATTTAACAAAAGACAATGCCTGACGTCGAGCGTGAAGGTCTTGCTTTTTTCCCAGCCCGATCATCTTGTCGAAATACTTCCGCATCTCTTTTGCCCTGGTTATGGTGGTCCTTATTTCACCATGCTCAAGAAGAGCTGTAACCAGGTTTCTCATCATCGCCTTTCTGTGACTGGTTGTTACCCCCAGTCGTTTACCCGCTTTTAAATGTCTCATTCTCTTTAACCTGATCCAATACGCTTATTCAAAAAAGCACCGCCCTCGTATTGCCCTATTTACTTAATAGGTCAGAGGATTGTGTTTTTCCTTTGTGTTGTTGTCGAAATTTTCCAGTTTCATACCCAGCGTCAGACCCATCGATGCGAGCACGGTCTTGATCTCCTGCAGAGATTTGCGGCCGAAGTTCTTAGTCTTCAGCATCTCAGCCTCTGTTTTCTGCACCAAATCGCCAATGGTATCTATCTTGGCGTTTTGAAGGCAGTTGATCGACCTGACCGATAGTTCAAGCTCGTTGACACTGCGATATAAATGCGGGTTTTCGTAGCTTTTTTCTTCAACTTCTTCCTCTTCATCAATGGGACGAATAGCATCCTCATCGAAATTGATGAATGGGTTGAAGTACTCCTTAAGAATTTTTGCGGCATAGCCCAGAGCATCATCTGGTTTGACACCGCCGCTTGTCCAGAGCTGAATAACCAGCTTTTCATAGTCAGTTTTCTGCCCGACCCTTGTATTGGTGATGTCGTACTGAACCCTTTTAACCGGCGAATGATCTGAGTCCAAAAAGATCGTCCCGACCGGAAGGTCCTTGTCATTGTTATCTTCAGCAGATATAAATCCCCTGTTTAACCGGATGAACAATGTCATTTCCAATGTTGCATCCTGGTCCAGATGGCAGATAACATGTTCCGGATTCGTCACCTCGACCTTTCCAAAGGTGGAAATGTCGCCGGCGGTCACAACCTTTGGCCCGGCTGCGATCAATTCCAGGGTCAGGTCACCCTCTTCAAACTGCCTTAGTTCAAGACCCTTCAGGTTCAAGACTATCTGAAGGACGTCCTCCTGAATTCCCTTGATTGTTTCAAATTCATGGGAGACTCCCTCTACCTTGATGCCGTATACTGCACAACCACGAAGAGAAGATAGTAGTACCCTTCGCATCGAGTTGCCTATCGTCACCCCGAAACCTTTATGCAAAGGTTCCAGGCTAAACTTTCCGTACTCCTCACTGAAAGACTCCCGTCCAACTTGGAGGGTATCAGGGATCTCAAGTCCTTCCCAGTTTTTTTGCAATATATTTGTATTTTTATCCAAGCCGATTACCGCGAATAAAGCTCTACAATGAACTGCTCTTGTATCGGAATAGTTATCTGGTCACGTTTCGGAAAGGCAACAACACGCCCGCTATAATCCTTGGCATCAACGCTCAGCCAACTGGGCAACCCCTTTCGATCTGCAGACTCAAGCGATTCTGTAATAAATGCTATATTTTTGCTTTTTTCTCGAACTGAAACCACATCCTCAACCTTAACCAGCGCTGAAGGGATGTTGTTCTTCTTCCCGTTTATGCGAATGTGTGAGTGCTTAACCAACTGCCGTGCTTCTGCCAGTGATCTGGCAAATCCCATTCGATAAACGATATTGTCCAAACGTCTTTCCAAAAGGATTAACAGATTGGCACCTGTTTTCCCTTTTTGTGAAGCCGCCTTGGAGAAAATCAGCCGGAACTGTTTCTCCTGAACACCATACAACCTCCTCACCTTCTGCTTTTCGCGAAGTTGAAGACCGTACTCAGACGTTTTTCTCCGCCTGCGGGCGACACCATGCTGTCCGGGAACGAATGGTTTGGTTTCCATCGAGCACTTATCGGTGTAACAACGATCACCCTTCAGAAACAACTTCAGTTGCTCCCTTCTACAAAGCCGACAGACAGATCCTCTATATCTAGACACGATCGATTCTCCTGTACTAAAAATCTGGTTTTCTTTCTCAAGTTATACTAAATTCGTCTTCTCTTGGGCGGTCTGCATCCGTTATGAGGAACCGGTGTCGTATCCAGGATCCGACTGACCTTGATACCTGAACTGGCAACAGCCCGTAAAGCAGACTCCCGGCCACTTCCCGGGCCCTTGATCACAATTTCTACCTGTTTGACACCATGTTCCATCGCTTTGGTTATCGCATCCTCTCCAACGATTCTGGCTGCGTATGGTGTGCTTTTCCTTGATCCCTTGAAGCCGTGAAGCCCCGTACTTGACCAACTGATGACGTTACCGTCTAGATCGGTCACGCTGACAATCGTGTTGTTGAATGTCGCGCTGATATATACCCTTGCGTTCGGGATATTCTTCTTCTCTTTCTTCTTTCCGCTCTTTCTCTTAACCGCTTTGGCCATTTATTCTACCTACGAAAGTTTACTTCTTTTTGCCGATTGCTAATTTTCTAGGACCCTTACGCGTACGCGCATTGGTTTTTGTCCGCTGTCCGCGACAGGGCAATCCCCTTCTGTGACGTAGACCACGATAACACCCGAGGTCTAATAGTCGCTTAATATCCATGGTTTTTGAGCGTCGCAAATCCCCTTCGACTATCAACGACTGAATAATCTTTCGAATTATTCCCAGTTCGTCTTCCTTGATGTCTTTTACGCGGGTGTTTTTGTCGACTTTTGCCTCGTCCAGGATCTTATTTGAAACACTTCGGCCTATCCCGAATATATAAGTTAATGCTATCTCTACCCGTTTGTTATCCGGTAGATCTACCCCTGCAATACGCGCCAAATTAACCTCCCTTAACCTTGTCTTTGTTTATGACGTGGATTTTCACAAATGACCCGCAAAACCCCTTTGCGTTTCACTACCTTACATTTCGGACAGATAGGCTTTACCGAAGCTCTTACTTTCATCGCTTTGTTCTGTTCGCTGTTAGTATCTCCACCACGAGTCGTGACTTCCGTCTAACCCAACCCGGGCCTTGAATTTCACGTTAATTTTCTATCTTAACACTGATTTTGACTGTCTTGCAAGCCAAATTCGTATAACTTTTATTCAGGGCAAAGCCTGTCTGGCTTTAAACCTTTTTTTAAAAACGTTTTTTCCTTTTCTTGCTCTTCTTGATAAACCCATCGTAGTTCTGGTTAAGCAGAAAGGATTCGATCTGTGCATTGGTGTCGATGGCAACCCCGACTACAATCAGAAGGGCGGTCCCACCGAAGTAAAACGGTACGTTAAAGTAGGTGATCAACACACTGGGCAGCACACAAACCGCTGACAGGTATATCGCCCCGCCAAATGTCAGTCGCTGCAGTACGTTGTTCAGATAAACCGCGGTTTTATTTCCGGGACGTATTCCGGGAATAAAACCACCACCGCGCTTGATTTCCTCAGCAATTTTCACCGGATTGTACTGAATAGCCGTGTAAAAGAAGCAGAAGAAGAAGATCATCATGACAAAAAGAACGTTATAGAAGAAACGCCCTGGTACCAAGCTGTTTCCGACTCGCTGTATCCACTCAACATTTGTAAAGCTGGTGATGGTGGCTGGAAACATCAGAATGGATGAAGCGAAGATCGGAGGGATCACGTTGGCTGAGTTAATCTTTAATGGCAGATGAGTAAACTGACCACCAAACACTCTGTTTCCCTGTTGCCGCCTGGCATATTGAATTGGTATTTTTCGATTGGCGGTTTCAACGAAGATCACAGCACCGATGACAACCAATGCGATCACAGCGATCATCAACAGAATAAAAATTGTGAGTTCCCCTGTCTGAAAAAGCGCAATTGACTGAATCGATGCCGTTGGCAATCCAACAACGATACCGGCAAAAATGATGAGTGACACGCCGTTTCCGACTCCCCTCTCGCTCATTTGTTCTCCCATCCACATCACAAAGGCTGTTCCTGCGGTCAGCGTGATGACCGTGCTTAGCTTAAACGCCCAGGAATCTATCCCGGCAAGTACCAGGCGGTTCCCACTCAGTCCCGCGCTTTCCAGGGTTGCAGCTATGCCGAACCCCTGGATGACGCTCAGCAGGATTGTTCCGTATCGTGTGTACTGGGTTATTTTCTTTCGACCAGCGTCTCCTTCCTTAGAAAGTCTTTCAAAGTAAGGAAAAACGGCGGTCAGCAGTTGCATGATGATGGAAGCGCTGATGTATGGAATGATACCGAGCGCAAAAATCGTCATGTTCCGAAATGCCCCACCTGAGAACATATCAATATTTCCGAGCAGTCCCTTACTGTTAGCTTTGAAAAACTCTGAAAGTGCAGAGCTGTCGATGCCTGGAACGGGTATGTGTGCTCCCAGACGAAAGACGACCAGCATAGCCAGTGTGAAGATGATCCGATTGCGCAGTTCCTCGATCTTAAAGATATTTTTGACGACTTCAAGCATAGTGTCTTATTCGATAATGGATATTTTTCCACCCGCGTCGGTCACTTTCTTTTCTGCAGATGCGCTGAATTTATTGGCCTCAATGTTGAGCGTGGTCTCTAGTACCCCGTCGCCCAGTATTTTCAACGGCAGTTGATTATCACGGATCAGACCAGCGTCGACCAGGGCGTCTCGATTAATCACGCCGTCCAGCTTCAGCTTTTTGCAGTTGACGATATCTCCCAGATTCACGATATTAAATGTTTTTCTGAAGATATTCTTAAAGCCCCGTTTCGGCAGCCGGCGATGCAGTGGCATCTGTCCACCTTCAAACCCTACTCGGCGTTTTGAGCCGGAACGTGAGTTCTGTCCCTTATGCCCACGACCAGCGGTTTTTCCAAGTGTAGATCCCGAACCCCGTCCGACTCTTCGTCGTTTTTTGTTTTCAGCCCCGGGTGCGTTTTGCAAGTTATGCAGCATCTTTTACTGTTTCGTTAGGTTTTTCCGTATGCGATTGGTTACAGGTTTGACCTGAACCAGCCGGTGGTAGTTTATGAGCTTACGCTTCTTCGAGTTTCACGAGATGGCATATTTTCAACGCCATTCCGCGAACAGCCGGTGTATCTTCGAGTTCCCTTGTCTGATGCAATTTTCGCAGACCCAGGCCTCTAAGTGTATCACGCTGTTTTTTCCCAACGCCGATCTCACTTCTGATTTGCGTTACTTTTATTTTTCCAGCCATGGTATTTTTTTAAAAGTCGATTAGACAAACTTCTTCAAGTGATTTATTTCGCCTTTCAGCAATTTCGCCGAAACTTTTCAGTTGTTGCAATCCGTTCAGGGTGGCGTGCACCAGATTGTGAACGTTAGCAGAACCCAGCGCCTTGGCATTTATGTCTGAGATGCCGAATGCTTCCACAACGGCTCTGACGGCGCCAGATGAGATGATTCCACTTCCTGGTTGGGATGGCTTCATTAAGACTTTAGCGGCCCCATGCTTACCAATTACCTGATGTGGAATGCTGTTTTTATAGAGACTGTATGGATTCATTGCTTTTTTCGCTTTCTCTGTGCCTTTTCGAACGGCCTCGATTACTTCGTTGGCTTTTCCCATGCCGGCTCCGACGCGACCTTTTCCATCTCCAACGACAACCAATGCGCTGAAACTGAAACGGCGTCCACCTTTAACGACCTTTGAAACCCGCTTGACTTCGATGACCTTTTCGATCAGATCGCTCTTTTCGTTTTCTGCCAAAGTTTACCTCAAGATTGTTGATTTTCGCATTCTAAAATTTTACACCCGCTTCGCGGATTCCGTCAGCCAGGCTCTTCACCCTGCCGTGATAAAGGAATCCGTTTCGATCAAAGACGATTGTTTCAATTCCTTTTGTTTTCAACGATTCCCCCAACAGCTTGCCGACGATTCCGGCAGCAGCTTTATTTCCTGTGTATCCCTCGATTTGGGCCTGTGTCTCTTTTCTAACAGAAGAGACGCTGGCAAGGATTAATCCTTTTTCATCGTCGATGGCTTGCGCGTAAATGTGTTTCGCGCTACGAAATATCGATACACGGGGACGTGTTTCTGTCCCGCTGACACGTTTTCTGACATGAGCTTTATTTCGCTTCCGTGTCAGAATTCTTTTTTTTGCAGCTTCCATTAACTTTCCAAGCTAGTGTTGATCGGTTAGCCCTCTTTGCGGCTTTACTGTCGGTGACAGCGCCATCTTCTGGCAATTCCGCGTGCAGACAGCTTTTAATTGATACGTCTTAGTACATTAAGTAGTTGCTTTTGCAGCTTTACCAGCCTTGCGTCGAATCTGTTCACCTTCAAAAAGGATCCCTTTTCCTTTATACGGCTCGGGCGGTCGGTATTTCCTGATCTCGGCTGCCGTCTGTCCCAGAACTTGCTTATCGCAACTTTTGAGAATAATTCTAGTCGTATTTTCCACCTCTCCTTTGACAACCTTCGGCAGGTCGTATTCAACAGGGTGCGAATATCCCAACGCCAGGGTCAGCTTCTGCCCTGTTATCTGCGCGCGATAGCCAACACCGACCAGTTCGAGAACGGTGGTAAACCCTTCTGTTACGCCATGTACCATACTTTTGACGATGGAAGCGATTGTACCGCACATCGCTCTGCCTCTTTGTGTTTCAAGGTCAGCGTTGATCTTGATACTTTCTTTCGTTACATCCAGTGTGACGTCCTCAGGGATCTTGAACGTCATCTCCCCGTTTTTTCCTTTGACTGTCAGAACATCGTTCTTAAAGTCGGCTTTTGTCTTTGAATCAAAAGCAATCGGCATTTTTGCCAGTCTTGACATTGTAATTTCTCCTTGATCTATTGAGCGTCACCTTAGCTTACGGCACAAATCACTTCACCACCAACCATATGTTGTCGACACTGGGCGTCTGACATGACCCCTCTTGATGTAGAGACAACGTAAATCCCCTGGCCGTTCAACAGCGGCTTGATATCCTTGGACCCTTTAAAAACGCGAAGTCCAGGCTTGCTGACACGTTGGATGCTTCTGATAATAGATTCGCCCTGGCTATCATATTTCAGTTTGATGACGAGCTCGATACCGATTTCGGCCGGCTGAACTGCGTAGTCGACGATGAACCCTTCTGCTGCCAGTACTTTGGCAACATTTTCCTTTATTTTAGAGGAGGGTATGACGACCTCTTTGTGCTCTCTTAATATTGCGTTGCGGACGCGGGTCAGCATATCCGCAATCGGATCAGACATTGACATATGTACTCTCAGTTACAGCTGAATTAACAGTTGGATTTTAAAGAATAGAGTGTTTGATCACCAACTGGATTTTGTGACTCCAGGCAGTTGACCAAATCCTGCGCGAATTCTGAAACAGATCCGGCAGACACCGAACTTTCGGATGTATCCTCTGGACCTGCCGCAAAGGGCACATCGATTATATTCTCTGACTTTAAACTTTTTGGGTCTTTTTGCTTTCGCTATCCAAGACTTTTTTGCCATATCGATATCCTAACTTTTTCTGAATGGTAATCCCATTGATGAAAGCAGAAGTCTGGATTCATCATCGGTTTTCGCGGTTGTAACGATTGTGATATTCATACCACGAACCGTATCGATTTTTTCGTAGTTGACTTCCGGGAATACCAGTTGTTCCTTGATCCCGAAGGTATAATTTCCAGCACCATCAAAGGCCTTGGTCGGAATTCCATTGAAGTCCCGAACACGCGGCAGCGTGGTGTTGATCAGCCGTTCCAGAAAGTCGAACATTTTCTGTCGGCGCAATGTGACCTTGACACCGATGGGCATCCCTTCACGCAGCTTGAAGCCGGCGATGGATTTTTTAGCTTTCCGTACAATCGGTTTCTGCCCGGCGATTACTCCAATGTACTCCTGGATAACATCTAGGCACTTGACGTTCTGGATAGCCTCACCAGCTCCGACATTTATTACAATCTTTGTCAGTTTCGGAATCT
>JAOZRE010000331.1 GCA_029940215.1 bacterium
TCACTTCTCCGAACGATCCAGTCATTGCTGACCGATCCGGACAAACGCCGGAAAATGGAATCGAATGCAAAGGGGCTATTTCCGGGGGATTCTGCAGAAATTATAGTAGATCACACAGTTGAACGGTATCAACTGTAGTCCTGCCCAGCCATGGGAGGTTTCCGGGCCTTTTTGCATAGGGCAACCGTACACCCAAAACCCGTTAAAAACCGACAACAGGGATCTATTCGGCAGTCTGGGACGTACCTGCTGCACCCTCTTTAGCCTGATCTTGCTGAACCTGTTCCAGCCTAACCTTATCAATCACTGATGACTTGGCATTGTTGGCGGTATCCCAGGTCAGTAAAAAAGAGGTCAGCATAAACGTTATCGCCAGACCAGTCGTCAACTTTCCAACGAAAGTTGCCTGGCCACGGGAGGAGTGAACCTGACCGGTACCGCCAAATACAGCTCCTGCTTCCGCCCCCTTACCAACCTGGAGCAGAACAATAAAAATAATGCTAATACACACAATGATGTGAACAACAATTAAAAGCGAATTCATATTTCCTGTAGTCTTCTATTATTATTTAAACGACGCAATGATCTGTGAAAAATCCATTGCTTTGAGACTGGCCCCACCGACCAGCAATCCATCTATTTCCGATTTTCCGAGCAGGTCCGCCGCATTAGATGCATTGGCGCTGCCACCATACAGAATACTGGTCGCATTAGCTACAATTTCACCAGCCAACTCTTTTATTCTCTCCCTGATAAACCGGTGTATCTCGTTCGCCTGCGCTGGTGTGGCAGTCTTTCCGGTTCCTATCGCCCAGACCGGTTCGTACGCAAACACCAGCCGAGTCCAGGCTTCGGGGTCAACCTTATTGAAAACCGCAGTCACCTGTGCCCCGATGGTATCAAAATGAGCACCCGATTCCCGCTGTTCCAGCGTTTCACCTACACAAACAATTGGGATAATGCTCATGTTTAAAAGAGTCTGGGTTTTCCCCCCCACGCTCTCATCGGTTTCTCCGTACAGCGATCGCCTTTCAGAATGACCAACCAGGCAATAATGACATCCCAGAACCTTTAATAATTCTGCTGAAGTCTCCCCCGTATAGGCACCTGCCAGTTTTTCCGCACAATTTTGGGCCCCCAGCTGTATTCCCGAATCATATAGCCAGTCCAGGGCCAATGGAACCAGCGCCATCTGCGGACATATAACCACCTCCAGGTTTTCCCGGGGGGCGATCCGTTCCTTTAACTCTGCAACCATCTCCTCACCTTCCACAGGCAGGAGGTTCATTTTCCAGTTGCCGGCAATGATTGTTTTACGCGCCATTTTTTTTCTCCGCCAGTGCTTCTATTCCAGGAAGTTTTTTACCTTCCAGCAGCTCCAGTGATGCACCACCGCCCGTGGAAACATGTGACATGTCATCCGCCCTGTTGATACGATTAACAGCGGCTACTGAGTCTCCACCCCCCACAACAGTGACAGCTGATGAGGACGCCATGCCCTCCGCTATGCTGAAGGTTCCCTGCTGAAAACTGTTCATCTCAAAAACACCCATTGGACCGTTCCAGAAGATCGTGTTCGCCTTGTCGATAATCGTCCGGAAATTGGCTATGGTCTTGGGTCCAATATCAAGCCCCATAAAACCATCGGGGATGTGGCCATCAACTGTTTGAGTGGGCACATTGTCGCTGAATGATTCGGCAATAACATGATCCACCGGCAAATGAATGGTTTTCCCCTGTTTAGCCGCCCTGGCAAAGGTCTCTGTCACCAGGTCTGCACTTTCTTCATCCAGAATGGAATTCCCAACGTTGCCCCCTTTAGCCTTCAGGAAGGTGTAGGCCATGCCGCCGCCAATCAGGATATCATCTGCCTTTCCCAGCAGATTTCCAACCACCTGAATCTTGTCCTTAACCTTGGCACCCCCTATAATCGCACAAAAGGGAGATTCGGGAGAACGGATCAAGTTTTCAAGGTAGGACAACTCATTTTCGATCAGAAATCCGCATGCCGCATTGTCAAAATAATGAGCGACTCCGACATTTGACGCATGCGCACGATGCGCTGTCCCGAAAGCATCATTTACATATAGATCTGCTAACGATGCCAGCTCTTTTGAAAACTGCACATCATTTTTCTCCTCTTCAGGATAGAAACGGACATTTTCCATCAACAGACAGTCACCTTCCTTGAGGCAATCAATCGCAGTCTGAGCAACCGGCCCCAACAATGCCGGGGAGAAAAATACCTGCTGCTTCAGAACATCTCCCAGTACTTCTGCCACCGGCCGCAAGGAAAAATCATCAACCGGTTTCCCCTTAGGGCGTCCGAGGTGTGACAAAATAATCAGCCGGGCTCCACCTTTTAAGAGATATTGAATCGTTGGCAGAGCAGAAAGAATGCGGGTACTATCCGCAACCTGATGATTTTCATTCAAGGGAACATTGAAGTCCACCCGTAACAGGATTTTCTTTCCCTTCACATCAAGATCTGCAATGGTCAGCTTGTTCATAACAATGTTCGCAGTTCAGTAACGAGATGACCGGATCAGCTGGTCAATAATTAACTGTATCACCAATTCTTTCTTTTTATTAGAGACGCGTCAAGATTTTTATGATTTTCCAAGCCTCCAGGGCTTGCCCCGACTCAGATTACAACCTCTTTCTGGATAGTTCATCAAAATAGTAAATCCCGTCACTGCCCAATCCCAGCAAGTACCTCCTGAGCATATCCAGGGCAGATGCACTGACCAGTTGTTGAAATATCAGCCGCTCGCGTTTGACCTGCATCAACCTTGTTCGAATATCACCCGAGGAGCCCCATCCAATGTATACGGTGCCAACCGGTTTTTCATCACTGCCTCCTGTCGGGCCGGCAATTCCCGTTACTGCCAGAGCAATGTCGGCCCCTGTTTTTTCCAATATCCCCTCAACCATCGCTATCACCACTTCTTCACTGACCGCTCCAGATGTCTCCAGAGCCCCTTCCGAAACCCCCAGCAACCTGGATTTGGATTGATTCGAATAGGATACAATCCCTGCTTCCAGGACATCAGAAGCCCCGGGAACCGCTGTGATTTGCGAAGCAATCAGACCCCCGGTACAGGACTCAGCAAGCGCCATCCGCTTATTCTGCTGTCGCAGCAGGTTAATAACCGCTTCCGACAGTGATTCGGTCTCACCGAAGATGTATTCGGCAAGGAATCCTTTCACACCTGATACCACATTTCTCAGCGCTGATTCGTCCTTCGAATCATTGATCGACAACTTCAGCTCTACACAACAGAGCTCAGCTCGAAAGCCCAGCTCAATCCCCTGCAATGCCTCCTCTGCAATATTCTGGTTTATCAGTTGCTGTACCTGAGACTCCCCGATCCCCATGATATTCAGGTGGGCTGTTTTTCTGCCGGTTTTCGGGTTATACAGCCGGCAAATGTCAGGGAGAATGCTCTGCTGAAACATCTCCTTCAATTCCCGGGGGACACCAGGCGTGAAATAGCAAATGGCTCTGTTGATTTTCATTCTGAACCCCAATGCCAGACCTACCGGATTCTCCAATAAATCGGCAGAGTGTGGAATCAACGCCTGCTTTCTTATCTGGTTAAAAAAAGGAGACGCCTCCATCAGAAATTTCCGGTCAAGCCGCTTTTCGATATGCTCAATAGCCTGCACATTTTCAACCAGCTCTGTCCCTGAAACAGAAGCAGCAACCTCTGCTGTCAAATCATCCACAGTGGAACCCAAACCGCCATTCACGATCACAATATCACTCGTCCGGCTCAGCAGGGTCAGCGCCTCCTTCAAGGAAGACAGGCTATCGCCGACAACGATTTTTCGGTTCACTGCCAGTCCAGCCTGGGTCAATTCCCTGGCCATAAAAACCGAGTTGGTGTCTGTAATTTCACCAGCCATCAATTCGTTACCGGTCAGCAAAAGACTGAGAATCATTTCTGTACCATTTTCCTGTATCATTTTTATGGGTCAGGGGAAGAAGTATCAAAGGGTAGGGTTTTCAGACCTGATTTCCCGTTCGTTCTAAGATTCTACTGAATCAGGTGGAGTCTGGTCAAATACACACCCTCTCTTCAATAAGTTGTCTCCCCTGCTTATTTAAAAAATCAGTCGGCTAGACGAATTGGTCTGGCCCGCTGACTGTAATTTTATCAGGCCCATAGCCGCTTATTGTTCATACCCAACATACTGATTAAACAAACATTAAAATTTATTAGGTAAAAAAGATAGACATTTTTCAGCAGGATTTATTATAATGGGCTGTTTAGGACAATACACGAAACATCATATTTGCTGTAGCCCAACTGTTTGTAAAATCAATTATATACTCCTTAGCCCGCCGCAAACCAATGAAAGACATCACTAAAACTAGAAATATTGGTATTTCCGCTCATATTGACAGCGGAAAGACAACCCTCTCCGAGAGAATACTCTACTATGCAGGGGTCATCCATAAAATTGAGGAAGTCCGCGGTGGTGGATCAGGTGCGACCATGGACCACATGGAGCTGGAAAAGGAGAAGGGAATCACCATTACTTCGGCTGCAACAACTGTTTACTGGAAGGATAACAAGGTCAATATTATCGATACCCCGGGACATGTTGACTTTACAGTTGAGGTCGAACGTTCCCTGCGGGTGCTGGATGGTGCCGTTCTGATACTCTGTGCTGTTGCAGGCGTGCAGTCCCAGTCCATCACAGTTGACCGGCAGATGAAACGATACAAGGTTCCCAGAGTCGTGTTTATCAACAAAATGGACCGGACAGGCGCAGATCCATTCAAGGCGGTGGATGACCTCAGGGAGAAACTGGGACATAATTCAGTTGCCATGCAGATCCCCATTGGAGCTGAAGAAAACTTTGAAGGCGTCGTAGACCTGGTCCAAATGAAAGCCTATTACAATGAAGGCCCAAAGGGAGAGCAGGTTATCGAGAAAGAGATCCCGACAGAGCTTGTCGAACTGGCTGAAGAGAAACGATATGTGATGCTGGAAGCCATCTCAATGTTTGATGAACAGCTGATGGAAGACCTCCTGGAAGAAAAAGAGATCTCTGAAGAGGCAATTCACGGAGCGATATGGAAAGGTGTCAATAGCCTCGATTTAACACCGGTCTATTTCGGATCCGCCTTTAAAAATAAATCGGTACAACCACTTCTGGACGCTATTTGTCGGTACCTGCCTTCGCCCATCACTGCTGCCCCCATGAGTGCGATTGAGGTTGGGGGTGAGGAGAAGATGATCGAACTGAAGCCTGAGGACGATAAACCATTTGTCTGCATGGCATTCAAAATCACAGAGGAACT
>JAOZRE010000332.1 GCA_029940215.1 bacterium
TCCGCCATTTCCAATTACTCAAGCCAAAATCGATGTTGGCCCGATAATTCACTGGAAAAGCGTCAAAAAGAGAAGCGGCTGTTTGACGCTTTTGTACGATACTGATTATAGTGAGGGATAGCGACGAAAACAATATGATCTGGGACGACACACGCATCACCTCAACCGGGACATCCTGTCAGAACTCGGTTTTTCAGAAATATTGTCTTTTAAATTCTGTATTTTAAGCAATACTTTGTAGATAGGGACTAAAATTTACCAGGAAATCTGTCGGATCTGTTTAAGATCGGAATTTTTTCTTTCAGGAGTCAAATGGAAACAGAAATCACAGTCATCGAAGCCCGGGATTTAATCAAATCGAGTGAAAATAACGCCCTTCAACTGGTCGACGTTCGAACAAAAGCCGTATTTGAAAACGAATCACTACCCGGCTTCATCAATATTCCGTTGATCGAAATGAGTCAGAAAGTCAATCAACTGGAAGGTAAAAAGAGAACACTGCTCATCTGCAAGGACGGCAGCCAAAGTACACAAGCTCTCAAACTCCTTGAATCCTGTGGGTTCAGCGGACAAGTCATCCGTGGTGGATTGGACGACTGGAAACGAATTATCCAAAGCTAGTGAGAAACAGAGCCGGGCTCAGGTAAAAACCATTTGACCAGTTTAATAAGAAACGGTTTGTCTCATATACCTGAATGACCAACCGACACATCGTAAATACGGATATCAATGAAAACCAACGACTATGTCATCAATGGTGTTTCTCTGGAAAATGTTCGAAACGGATATGAGTTCTCTGTCATTGACATGATGAAGAAATTGATTCCGGAATATTCGGAGTTCGACAATTGCCCGATCTGCATCGAAGACGTGTATGCGTTGAGTTTAAGTCGTATACCTTCAACCTATTTTCGTACCAACAGTACGTTCTTTAACAACTTCGAGCCGAACGAAACCGTTGAAGAAATCGTCCGCTACGCCTTCTTTCAAGTAATCAACCAACCCAAACACCCGTAGACCACCTTGAATCTTCCAGATTGATTGCCACAATGCCACTCTACGAAGTATACGGGAAAAAACCGACAATTGGAGACGGAACCTGGATAGCACCCAGTGCTGAAATCATTGGTGATGTCACCATTGGCAAAAGCTGCTATATCGGATTTGGCGCAATCATCCGGGCCGACTTTGGTCCCATTTGTATTGGAAACGAATCTGCCATCGAAGAAGCCGTGATCATTCATGAGGCAAAATCCGTCAGCATCGGAAACAGGGTGATTGTCGGTCATATGGCCATGCTGCATGATGTTACCATTCACGACTATGTATTGATCGGTATGCAGTCCATGCTCTGCGCGTTTTCGGAAGTTGAATCCTGGTCTATTATCGCGGAACAATCCCTGGTTCTGAAAAACAGCGTCATTCCGACAGGTAAAATATACGGTGGCTCACCCGCCCTGGAGATCGGAGTGGTAACCCCTGAACACCGAAAAGCACTGGAATCCGGACAGGACATATATGCAGACCTGCCAAACCAATACCAGAAAAGCTTCAAGACTGTTCTTCAAAATTAAATCCCGAATTCGTCCATATCGTTACAAATAGTCTCCCCCGACACCATTTTGTGCACGCTCCCTGCATTATAGTTTGTCAGATCAGTTAAATTGGACCTTACCAGCCATATTCAGAACGTTATGATTCAGAACTATAAAAATCGAATCAGGAACCACTTTCGCGGCAAAGCCTCCAGACAGGAGATGTTGCTGCTGGAAGGGGCATTTTTGGATATTGATCACCTCTACCAGGGACAGTTCAGACTGTCGGGCCTGCCGGTTGTGCTCCACTCTTTAAGGGTTGGCGCACTCCTCTGCCTGGCAGGAGCCGACATCCGCACCACTATTGCCGGACTACTGCATGACATCCTGGAAGACACTCGAATAACCAGCGGTGAGATCAGGCAGGGGTACGGTAACTGGTTTGCGTATATGTCAAATGCCTTGAAAAAAACCAACCACTCAAGACAAACTCACCAGAAGCTGCTTCAAGCCGGACGTCAGGATATCCGCAGTCTCATGATAAAATTCTGCGACCGACTGGACAATATGCGGGAAATTCAGTGGCTGCCCGAACATAAGAGACAGCGAATCAGCCGTGAAACGCTGAACTTCTACCTCCCGTTTTCGGCCACGATCGATATACCATCGGACATGCAGGATGAATTGAAGAGCCTCGCCAACCGTTTTCTTTGATAGCTGCCTTACCGTTCCCAGTCACACTTCCATCGTCCCATATTGACACATCGATGCCCTGCTTCGTATGATGTTGTCCAGGAAGCTGCCTCTGAGTAACCATCAATTTCGATTTTTCCATCAACGAAAACGGAGGGGCAACAATGGCAAGCGATCAGACTGGACGAACGACGGTGGGTCAGGGTGATATCACCCAACAGACCACGGACGCAATTGTAAACGCAGCCAATGAGTCACTCCTGGGCGGTGGCGGCGTTGACGGAGCCATCCACAGAGCAGCAGGTCCATTGTTGCTTGAAGAGTGCAGAACCATCGGGGGTTGTCCGACAGGACAAGCACGGATAACAAAAGGTTACAACCTTTCTGCCAGTTACGTTATCCACACCGTCGGTCCGATCTGGCGCGGTGGCAACCGTAACGAAGAAGCCCTGCTGGCTTCGTGCTATCAAAACTGTCTGACGCTGGCAGAGGAAAATGGCATACAGAGTATTGCTTTTCCGGCCATCAGTACAGGTGTATACGGTTTTCCTATCGAACAGGCTACGGACATTGCTGTTCAGGAAGTCACCGAGTTTCTGAAAAAAGCGGTGACAGTCCATCAAGCGATGTTTGTCTGTTTTTCAAGGGAAGACCAGTTCATTTATGAAAAGACAATTAATTCTTATGGAAAAAGTCGTTAAAAGCATTCTCGCCGCATTGGAGACGAATGGCTTTCCGGAAAAAAAGGTAAGACTGCCGTTTCAGGCAATCTTTAAATCATGCAAAAGTCACGATACAACCGTGTCTACTGTCATGAAGGAGTTGGAAACGTCAGAGGTCATGCATGAAATGGATGGTGACCGAATACTGTTTTATCACAGAACCCTGTCACCTCCTTCTAAAAACAAAGCCACTGAGAACTCTCAGGCTGGCAACCGTGAGATTCCGGATGATATTTATACCGAAGCCATGGAACAAATAAAGAATATGGATCCCAAAGAGGTCGAACGCATCAAGGAGCAGGTGATGAAGATGTCACCCGAAGAGCAGGCAGAGATGATGAAAAAGGCGCAGCAGATGTTTAAAAAAGACAAAAAATAGCTGCGTAAAAAAGTAAATGTTGCTAGAATCGGCAACTATTGCGGCAGACAGCACCCAACTGAATTTTTAAAACCTAATTGGCAGGAAATATGAAAATTGAAGACAGAATAGACGGCAATTTCGCTATTATCTCCATCGAAGGTAACATCGTACTGGAAGACACCGCAAAGTTAAAATCGTCAGTCGAAGGATTTATAGAGGATGGCAACCTGAAAGGGGTCATCTTGAATTGTGAGGATGTTCACTTCATCGATTCTTCCGGACTGGGGCTGATTGTATCGATCTATAAGACGCTGCTCAAGCGGGACAGAAAATTCGCTCTGACCAACCTGAACGACCGTACCCGTGAGATTTTCATCCTGACGAAGCTGGACAAGATACTGACGATCACTGATTCGAACAGTGATGCTATAACCGTCATGAGCTAACATTTCCGACAACTATATCCCGAATCAGTACCTATACGCGGCGCAGAATACCCAGCGTTTGAACAATCTCAACCTCTTCAAAAAGTGCTGACGCCAGCGCCTTTTTCCAGATGTCATAAGGCGCCTGCCCACCTTCCTCTGGATCCGGAAAGATATCGTGGATGACTAAAAACCCTCCCTGGATAATATGACCACTCCAGGTGCGGTAATCACAGAGTGCCGATTCATAGGAGTGTCCCCCATCAATAAACACCATGGAAAGGGGGGTTACCCACCCACGGCCGGCGATTTCAGAAGAGGCCACGATGGGAACAACCGTATCTTCCAGACCTGCTCTGGACAGCGTTCGTCTGAACTCACGGAAGCTGTCAAATACACCCGACTCCTGATCGAGAAGATCCGCGTCATGATACGCTTCACCCGGCTGGTGCTCCTCCGAGCCCCGATGGTGATCCAGAGAGTAAAGAACGCCGCCACTTTCCCGGCAGGCCGATCCTATATATACAGTTGATTTTCCACAATAAGCCCCTATTTCAAAACAGGGAGCCGTTCGGGAAGCCTCAAGAGCATACTGGTAGAGAGCGTCTCCCTCTTCAGGGTCCAGAAATCCCTTTACACTTTCGATATCCAGCGATAGTTGAGCCACAGTCGTTGTTTCCTCTTTGCTTGATTGTCCAGTTTGAACAGCGGGCCCCGTGAGTGCAGCCTGCCATTATCTCGCCATTGCCTAGCCCGGGTTTAATCCCCTTTTCGGGGGAAAAGAAGCGTGCGCAGCCATCCCAGTGTGCTGTTCTGTTTGAGAAATCCTTTGTCAAACTCGTTCATATACCGGTCCAGCTGTTCGGGATTTTCAAACATCTTCTCCCGCTTGGTAAATCCTTTATCAGGGATCAGTTCTTTAACTACTTTTGCCGGATTACCAGCTGCGATGCAATTGGCTGGTATATCGGTTGTTACAACTGAGCCCGCGCCGATGATACTGTTCTCCCCAATGGTCACCCCTTTGCAGATGGTTGCCGAATCCCCTATCCAAACATTCTCTTTCAGTGTAACCGGGGCACAACTACCAATGGATTCAAGCCGATCGTAAATACCATGCCAGTCAGCATCTGTCACGAACACGCCGTTGGCCAGCATGCAGTTATTTCCGATTTTGATTCCAGCAGCAGATGTAATCCGAACACCGGGACTGATCAGACAGTAATCACCGATCTTAATGCTGCCGCTATTTTCGTCCTTTGCCCAGATCACCAATCGAATATTTGAATCGGAGGCACAGATCACATGCGTATAACAGCCAATTTCAATAGGGGTCCCGAAAATATTGACATTCCAGGGTCTGATGAAATGATATCCCTCACCCAGGGCAGCCAGCTGAGGACGGATGAAATGTTCGACGTACCAATCCTGAATTTTAAAATAGAGTCGTTTCAGATAATAGGGTCTGCGGTCTTTAATCACAATACGATTTTTAGTGTTGTGCAAACCCCTTTATTTAATGCTGGTTGAATTAAGGTGTGTTTTTATTTTTTAAATGATATTTTAATTATGT
>JAOZRE010000333.1 GCA_029940215.1 bacterium
CGCTGATTAAACTTCGCCTGAAGGCGAGGGGTTTGAACCATCCCCGAATGGGACATTAATCTCAGCCCTGTTGAAAACAAAGCATGAACTGAAATTTTCCTGGTTTATTATTTAAAAATCCTGTCCTTTTTAGTGTCCAAAAAGATCCATTCCCTATTGATCACGGATTAAATCCCGTTAACAACCATGATAGAAAGAATTTGTGGAAACCCAGAAAGAAAACAGAAGAATAGCTATGATTTGAAGCGGTTAATGCGAGTGAAGAGACTGCTATGAAGTGTGTTTGGTAGATTTTGGTGGAGGTGGCGGTGCTTTTCCCCCTACTACATCGAATTCTGTTTACTGGATTGCGATTGCGTTGTTCAAAATACCTGAAGAAATCGGCATCAAAGTATCGAGCCCACCAAAGAAAACGAGGCAATTGAATGTCGTTAAAATGTCAATTGATGTCGATTGAAAAAAGAGGGCTATTTCGGGAGTCAGTATCGTAAGTTACTGATATTATTGGTAGCACCACCAGGACTCGAACCTGGATCTTAGGTTCCGGAAACCGGAGTTTTATGTCTGGGATTCCTTGTTACCAGAGAGCGTACAGAGGGGTGGTGTTTGGGAGTGTTGATTGAATGTCAATTGGAAGGAACACTGTAATCCTTTTTTAGTTTAATATGCTGATAAATTAACTGATTTTTGAGACTTAAAGAGAACAGACTTATGAAAACGGGGAAACAGATGTGAGTCGTTAATCGCCAGACGAATTATTATCCCCGAGATATTGCCGATGAGATTCATAAACAGCAAACACAGTAATAAAGCGATCTGACACCTGATACATTATCCGATAGTTTGAGACGATAAGCTCCCTGAGATTGCTGTCCATTGTCTCAGGAATCACTCGTCCACTGAATGGATGTTGGACTAATTGATTGGTTTTCTTCTTGAAGGATTGAATCAATCCTTTGCCCGCAGCAGGATTATCCCTGGCTATGTAATCTTTGATTTCCTGCATATCCTGCATGGCTGAATTAAGAAAGCGGATCTTCATGTCTCCAACTTTTTCCACATCTCACTTTCATCTTTTACAAAATCACCATTTGCAATTTCCTGCAAACGGACTGCTATGAGATTCATGACTTCTTGCTTCTCTTTCAACCGGTCGTACTCTCTTGGTGACAATAAAACAGCAGCTGCCTTGCCATTTTGCGTTAACACTATGGAGCTGCGTTCCGCACCTTCAAAACTGGAAATGTATTCTTTATACGAAGACCGAAATTTGGATAGCGGAACAATGTCATTTTCGATATTTAGACTGCTCATATACCCCCTTTTACTGAAGTCTATTTCTTGTACATAATTTATCCTTAATTTGGTAAAAACTCAAGAAAAATAGTTCAAATCTGTCTAAATATATGTGTGCAGTATACCCGATGACACAGGGTAAGATTGGACAGTATCACCGAACCATAAAGAATTCGATCCCATCCATCGACTTGACATTCTCCGCCAAAGCTTTACGCTTTTCCGAAGTACCCAAGTGAATTAGCCCGTGAGCGAATTCGCGTTGCCACATCCCATTCACCATCATCAAAGGAGCTGGAGATTGTCCAAACCACTGCTCAAGACAGCACCTCTGATCGGTTTTCGAAAAACGGTTCGTGAGCTGGGAGGAGATCCGGAAGAATTGGTAAAAAGGGTGGAACTCAGCCCTCAGGTGCTTGAAAACCCGGAACTGGTTATTCCCGTAGTCGCCTTTCGACGTCTGTTGAACTTGGCAGCCACAGAGACCGGGTGCGGGTATTTCGGGCTTTTGCTGTCAAAACACCTGGATCTATCCATTTTGGGCCCGATCGGGTTGCTTCTCCAGCATTCGGATACCGTCGGAGATGCCCTGAACCTTTTTGTTCATTATATCCCAGGCTGGTTCCAGGGGCAGAATGTGATATTGAAGATTGAAGGGGAATTTGCCTCGATATCCTACCAGTTTGAGGCCATAGAGGAGGATATCAAACAGTCGGTCATATTGAGTATCGGCTTGGGAACCATGATAATGAAATCCCTTTGTGGGGAAACCTGGCAACCTGTTGAACTCCGTGCAACCATCGAACGCCCGGAATTTGCGGAAATCCTGATCCAATATCTGGAGGCACCAATCCGGTTTGGCCAGGAGGGCAATCAGTTAATCTTCAATGCCTCCGATCTAAATAAGATTGTACCGGCGAAATTCGGAAAGTTCGGGCAATATCTGCAACCCCTGATGACGGAGGGGGACCGGCTGCCGGAGGATATTGTGAGCCATACCAAATACCTGATCCGGATGCTTTTGCCCGAAGGAAAATGCAGCCTGGAAAACGTCACAACCCTACTGTATACCAGTGAACGAAGCCTGCAGAGAAATCTCAAAGCCAGGGGGACCTCTTTCAGGCAACTGGTGGACAAGACCAGAATGTCCATTGCCCGGCAGCAACTCCATCATTCCAATCTAACCAATAGTCAGCTGGCCGGCTTGTTGGGTTATACCGAGCTGGCCACTTTTAGCCGGGCTTTCAAACGCTGGTTCGGCGTGGCGCCCTCGAAATGGAAACGCCAGTAGTACATCCTGTCTTGATTGATCCCAGGCCCTCTGTTTATCAGCCTCTCTCCTTCTAAAAGACCCCCTTCCTGATCTCCCTCAGAGAAACTATTTTGACTGGTGGACCAGCTCACTCTCACTCTTCGACATAAAATATGTCATCAAGGCGGGAAATGTTAAACTATTGGCGGGAAATGTTAAACTCTTACTGCGGATGTTTGTTAGAGTTCTACCTGAGGATTCGAGCGTTTTATTGCAAGGTATAATAAATCTCTTACAGGTAAAAAAAAAGAACTCCAGATATCAAGAATAGGAACCCAATGGAAAAAACAGAATTATCAAGGAAAAATTTCCTGAAGAGTGTCGGACTCCTGATGGGAGCCGCCACGACGGGCAGCCTTGCCGGTACGGCCCAGGCTGCATCCAGCACCCCGCGGACCGATAAAAACGGCCTGACCATACGAAAACGAAAATATAAGTATCCCTGGTGGGTGAAAACGGTGGACCGGATCACCACGGAAACCAATCCTGACCTCATGGAAAAACCTGGGCTCAATCAGTTAATATACAGGGTCACAATGTTGTCAGACAAAGAATCGTCTGAACCGAGGGATCAGGCGAAAGAATATGTTAAGGATGGTATTGTTAAAAACGTCCCAGGGCGTACACTCCCTGACCTGGCACTACACTACGCGTGTCATGCTTATATGACAGCAGGATCGAGCGGGTCTTTCGATTCCCCCCGGCTAGTTCTCCCGAAAGCACACAAAGAGCTCCTTACGTATAATTTGCATCCACCGCAGGATTTTGGGCTTCCTGCCTGGCAGGCGACTCCGGAGACAGCCTCAAAAACCCTGGAAGCTGCGAGTGTTCAGCTTGGTGCCTCCATGGTCGGATTCACAAAATTCGACCCTCAACTGATATATCCATGGGTCAAGCGGGATCCAGATGCAACCGAAGTGACATACGTTGATGAGAAAGGTTACAGCATTCCCGAGAAAGATACCTACGTGGTGGCGTTGATCAGCCAGGGACCGCGAGATCTTCTGATTCGTAATCAAAGTGAATTAGGGGCCGCCGGCGACCGGGTTGCCTATGCACGTGCCCAAAGTGCTTCTGTTGGCATGATTCGATTTATCAGGGGTCTGGGATACAGCGCCAACTCAATGCAGGCCCTTACACCGGTCATCCCCTTTGCCATTTCCGCCGGTCTGGGTGAACTGGGTCGCATGAACCGCATGATCAACCCTATCTTTGGTGGCAATATTCGGATTGATTGTATTCTCACGGACCTGCCGCTGGCTCCGGACAAACCCATCGATTTCGGGCTTCAGGAATTCTGCCGGCACTGTAAAAAATGCGCGACGGATTGCCCTTCCGGCGCCTTAAGCCTGGCAGACGATCCTTATTGGGTTCCGGTGAACGGTTTTCAGGCCCCGGGCAAAAGGGTCTATTTTGAGGATAATGATCGGTGTGCGGATTGGATATCAAAACGCGGGAACTGGTGCTCCACCTGCTTGTCTGTCTGCCCGTGGAGTAAACAGGATGTTGCTGCCCTGCATGAGATGACCAAAATTATGGCGGCCAAAACACCAAAAGCCGGTACCCTGTTCACACAACTCGATGACGCCTTTGGATACGGGCTGATTGAGCCGGGAAGCCAGGAAGTGGCGGAATGGTGGGATCTGGATATCCCGGAACTGGGCATCGATTCATATCAAGGAAAAAAATAGGGAGGAAAACCAATGACAACATTAATTTTAGGCATGGCGCTGGGTGCTGTCAGCTTATGGCTGTACGGCAAGATAAAAGAGCTTGGAACCGTCAACTGGCTGGGACGGATCCTCTATCTTTCCGGACTTATTTCACTGCTGTTCGGGATTGAAACCTTCACCGGCTCCATGATTGAACATGAAGCCCAGGCCGGCTGGATGGGGTTGGGTGGATTCGGTTTCATGGCAGTGATCTTGTTTATCATCGGCCGGCGTTACGGCATCAGAGAGAAACAAGACGGTGAAAGGGGGACGATATGAAAATTCTAAAAACGATTTCAATCGCACTGCTCATCATCTTCTCCCTCACCCTGCCGGTATCCCTGCTGGTGACCGATGTCAGCCACCAGGTGACATCGAAGGAAAGGCTAATGGAGACAACCATGACCGCTGTGCTTTCCAACGAGGCGCTACCCAGAAGGATCAAGGAAACGTTCTGGTTTCATCACTGGTTCAGCAGTAAAATCGATTTTGGCCCCCGATTTCTGTTTAACGGTATCCATGCCGATCAGTGGGTGAAACTGCTCAATATCATCCTTCCGGTAAACCAACGGGAAGCGCTGGTCGATTCCATCATCGGCGGAGGCTTTGACTGGTTGGAAAACGGTGACACCTATCCGGATATCCGCATCGATCTGGCTCCGGTCCTGTCAACCGTGAATGGAAATGCCGGTGAGGTCGCCCTCTGGGCGCTCAACACTCTGAAAATTCCCCAATGCAAGCCGGAAAGACTTAAAGAGATACAGGCTGGAAACTATGGGAATGATTTGCAGGCGCTGGTCTCCTGTAAGCCGCCGGTTGCTGATAGACAGGGACTGGCCGATCACATGGCGCCCATGATCCTGAATATGCTGGAAAAGGCTAATCCGCCACAAACCATTGATGTGGGCCTGCAGTTGAAAGATCGGGTTGCGGAAAGCAAACTGCTGGCGACGAAGGCAAAACTGAACCAGGCGCGGCAGGTGCTC
>JAOZRE010000334.1 GCA_029940215.1 bacterium
GCAGAAGTACTGCTATATATGGCTGATCGGATCCAACATATCAAGGAGGTGATTCTGCCGGCGCTGGATGATGGACAGATCGTTCTCTGCGATCGATACCATGATGCGACCTTGGCATACCAAGGAGGGGGGCGACAATTGGATCTCTCCTGGTTGAAGCCCATTCAGGACAAGCATCTTATCACTCCTGATATGACGTTCTGGTTTGATATCAGTGTTGAAGACTCCCAGGAGCGACTGCAGACACGCAACCAATCTCAGGACACGGAAAACTGTCGCCTTGAAAGTGAAAATTCCCTATTTTTCGAACGGGTAAATGCCGCTTATTCCCAGATGTGCCGCGATGAACCGGGGCGGTTTGTGAGAATTGATGCGCTGGGTGATAATTCCGAGATACACCGAACGCTCCTAAAAACAGTACTCAATAAAATCAATTAATTAATCGCTTTCTCAAACCTGATTGGGCACAATGATATTGTACAGCGCCTGGAATTCGCTTATCAGCAGGATAGGATACCTTCGAGCTATCTCTTTATCGGTCCTGCCGGGATCGGGAAAAGTACGCTGGTCAAGGCGTTTGCCCAGATGCTGAATTGTGCGACCCATGATAACTGCCATCAGTGTGATAGCTGTAAAATGTTTGACAATAAGATGCACCCTGATTTTCATGTAATTGAACCCGACGGACAGAATATTCGGATCAGGCAGATCCATGAATTGATCAGTCATCTCGATTTGAAACCCATATACGCGACAAAGCGTATTGTACTGGTTAAAGAGGCGAATAAACTGAATCAGGAATCGGCAAACAGTTTCCTGAAAATTCTGGAAGAACCACCCTTGAACACATTGATTATTCTGATGACGGAGGATGAAAGCCATCTACTGGAAACGATAAATTCACGCTGCCAGAAGATCTATTTTTCCCCACTGAATCCGGAAGAGATCCAGACGGTTCTGAACGAAAATTATCAACTGGACGCTGAAACGCTTGAATTTGTGCTGTGTTACGCCCAGGGTAGAATCAGAAAACGGTTTATAGAGAAAGCCACCCTTCTGTCGGGTATGAGACGTCAGGTGTTAAATATGCTGAACAACCTGAATACAGAAGATCTTTATGATTACAGTCTGATGACCGACAAGTGGGTGAAACAGGATTTGCATGGCTACTTCATAGAGTTTTGCCTGGCCTGGCTTAAGGATTTTGCGGCTGTACAGAACCAGAACTCTTCAGATCTGATCAATCGGGATTTGAAGGGAGAACTGCAGCAGATACCACCAAGGTTTACCAATGAGACACTGCATTGGTGTTTTAACCTTGTTGTGGAAACAGAGCAGGCTATTAAGTCCAACGCTTCCAAAAATCTGGCGCTGGAAAGCTTGATTATCCAGTTAAAGCAGGTTTTCTGGGGAACCCTTGTAGTCTAATATTTTCTTCTCTATGATGACAATTGTGCCTGTGACCTATTCGGGGAATTGGAACCCGATGGCTCAGATTTGTAGTTAAATTGTAGATTCTCAATTGGGACAATTTCCTCCATTTCACTCACAAAATCCTCGTTCACATGAACTTTCCGGTTGAGTTTCATTCTCACACGACAATTGTTTTCGGAGAGTAGTGAGAGGTAGACTTCACACTCACCTTGATTATTCTGGATGACGTGTTTGACTGCATCCAGGCTGTTTGGCTTTAAATCTTCAGGCAGATCGATCTGCATACTGGCTGTCCGTTGTGCCCTGATTTCCGGAAGGGGGGTTATTGTCTGGGCACTCACCTTCAACGCTTCGTCATTTGTGTTGACAAAACCTGTGATCAGAACCGGGTCATCAAAGCTTTCCTGCTCCAGAAATGATTGAACCGTAGCATACACCTTTGGAAAGACCATTACCTCGATTGACCCCCATAGATCTTCGATGGTGAGAATTGCCCATTTTTCGTTCGATTTTTTAGTCAACCGAATAACCTTGGTAACGATGACACCGGAAAGATTGATGGTCTCTTTGTATTTGAACTTTTTCCCTTCCTCCTTGAGGTCAGAGGTTCGGGTGATTTTGGTATAGGAATTAATTTCTTTGAAAAAGGGGTTGAGTGGATGACCAGATATATAGAAGCCAAGGGCTTCCTTTTCAAATTTCAAGCGGGTTTTGGATTTCCAGTCTGAGACATCCGGCAGGTCGACCCTGGTTATTGTTTTTTCAACCTCCGATTCTGACAGCAGATCAAAAAAGGAGGTCTGATTCTTACGGTTCATCTCTTTCTCAGCACTGGCCAGGCTCAGAATATTGTCCATACCCTCAAGGATTTTTCGGCGGTTCGGTTCGACTGAGTCAAACACGCCGCTTTTAATCAATGCCTCCAACACCCTGGAATTGACTTTTGAGGTATCGATTCGCCTGAAGACATCCATCAGACTCTCAAAACGGTTGCATTCAGCTCGTTCCTGCAGGATACTTTCCAACGCTGCAGCCCCGACGTTCTTAATGGCGTTGAGCCCGAAGCGGATCTTTTCCCCATGTGCGGTGAATATCAGGTCACTGTCATTGATATCAGGGGGAAGAACCTGGATGTTCATCTCTTGGCATTCACTGATCAGCTTCACAATACTGTCCGGTTTATTTCGTTCAATGGTGAGCAGTGCAGCCATGAAATCGACGGGATAATTTGCCTTCAGCCAGGCTGTCTGGTAGCTGATCAATGCATACGCTGCGGAGTGGGATTTGTTGAAACCATAACCGGCAAATTTATCGATCAGGTCGAAGATATAGTTGGACAGTTTCGCATCAATATCATTTTTCTGACACCCGTCGACAAACTCCTGGCGCTGTTGTGCCAGAACCTCCGGGATCTTTTTCCCGATGGCTCGTCTCAGGATATCAGCACCCCCCAGTGTGAAATCAGCCAGTACCTGGACCGTTCGCATAACCTGTTCCTGGTAGACCATTACACCATAGGTTTCATCAAGAACGGTCTCCATTTTAGGGTGGGGGTAGGTTGTTTTTTGTCGCCCATGCTTGCGTTCCACGTAGTCATCTACCATGCCTGATCCAAGTGGGCCCGGTCTGTATAAGGCCACAAGTGCGATAATATCCTCAAAACAGTCTGGCTTCAGTTTTCGAATCAGCGTCTTCATCCCCTCCGATTCCAGTTGGAAAACCCCAGTTGTATCCCCGCGGCAGAGCAGCTGGAAGCTTGCCTTGTCATCCATGGGAATCAACGAGATATCGAGCTGATCGTCAGCAGACCTCTTTTTATTGATTAGCGAAACGGTTTTATCGATGATGGAAAGATTCCTCAGTCCCAAAAAGTCAAATTTAACGGCTCCCTGAGCTTCAGCATATTTCATGGTGTACTGCGATTGAATCCCATCTCCTTTTGTCGGTGTGCAGGTAGGCATAATATCGGAGATTGGCGAATCCATGATGATGACACCAGCTGCGTGGGTAGAGAGATTATTATTCATTCCCTCCAGAGAGAGTGCTGTTTTGATCAGTTTTTGCTCGATTTCAGTCCCATTTTCCAGCATCTCTTTTAGTTTTGGTTCCTGCTCGAGTACTTTTGGCAGGGTAATTCCCAGGTCATCAGGTACCAGCTTGGCAATTTTATCCGCCTCCGCGTAGGGAATATCCAGCACACGGGCAACTCCACGGATTACCCCTTTTGCCTTCAGCGATCCGATGGCGGATATCTGGCAAACGTTGGGTTCCCCGTATTTTTGTTTGACGTAGTCTATCACCTGCTCTCTTCCCTCTACCTCAAAATCGATATCAAAGTCAGGCATGCTGACCCGTTCGGGATTCAGAAACCGTTCAAAGAGGAGATCATACTTGATCGGATCAATGTCGGTTATTTCCAGGGCATACGCAACCAGTGATCCGGCACCTGAACCTCTGCCGGGGCCCACCGGTATATTGTTCTTCTTCGACCATTTAATGAAATCCGAAACAATCAGGAAGTAGCCCGGAAAATCCATATCATTGATAACGGTGAGTTCATACTCCAGGCGGTTGGCATATGTTTCACGCTGCTCCCTGAGCTCTTCATCCGACCAGCCATATAGCTTTTTCAGGTACTCCAGGCGGTGGGCAAGCCCTGCTCTTGACTGATCAATTAGTTCCTGTTGCAGGGATTTTCCCTGATCGACCGGATACTCGGGCAAGTAAATTTTCTTTGTTGAAAGGTCCAGATCGCATCGATCGGTTATCAGCCGTGAATTGGTGATACATGATTTCGGGAAACTGCTGAAAGACTCCAATATTTCGGCTTCGTTTTTGATGTAGAGTTCACTGGTATCCAGTGTCTTCACATCCAGGTCGGTTACCTTTTTCTGCCATCCCATCAATTGCAGAATATATTGATTTTCGGCATCAGACTTAAGTTTGTAGTGACAGTCACAGGTACCAATCAGCGGCAATTGAAGATCCTCAGCAATTTTTATCAATTGAGGATTGACGGTATTCTGCTTCTCCAGTCCATTTTGCTGTAATTCGACGAAATAACGCCCTGGAAAAACATCTGCATACCATTGGGCCGTACTATAGGCATCATTGATCTCATCATTTAGAATGCGGTTGGCCAGTTCTCCCTGCAGACAAGCTGAAAGCGCTATGAGCCCGTTGCTGTATTTCTCCAGAATCTCGTGGTCAATGCGGGGTTTGCCATAGTACTTTCCTTCGTTGAACCCGATGCTGGATATTTTGATCAGGTTTTTATAGCCCTCCATGTTTTCACAGATCAGGACTGTGTGATAAGCATTGGGACCCTGTCTTGGGTAGGAGCGATGGAAGCGGTCGATCTTGGCTATATAAGCCTCCATGCCAATAATTGGCTTTACACCTGCTTTTTTCAGGTCATCATGGAATTCAATAGCACCATGAAGGTTTCCATGGTCGGTAATAGCACAGGCGTCGTATCCAATTTCCGCTAGATACTTCCCCAGCCCCTTTGCCTTAATGGCTCCATCAAGCAGAGAGTAGTGGGTATGAAAATGAAGATGTGTGAATTGCGATGGCATGGTCGCTCCAGATCTGCAATCAACTTGGGATGATCAGTTCCTGACAGGTCAAAGGGAGGCGATTTCTAACTGTAAATATTGCTGCCATTATCGCGATAACGCCTTGTTTGGATCTTGCAGGAGTGATAGATATTGAAATAGAAACAGTCGACTTTCTCAACATCATAAGATGAAGCAAGATAAAAGTCATGACGATAGTATTAAAAAATCACCTGAAACGGCATAAAGTAAAGAAAACTGGACTGTTAAAGACCATGATCCTTGCAGGATCTCTGATATTTGCCT
>JAOZRE010000335.1:0-1585 GCA_029940215.1 bacterium
TACATGAAACATGCCCGGGTAACGGAATTGACCTTTGGGGATGCCGCTTTTCACAGGGATCGTTTTGCCTCGCTTAAAGGCTACTAGTGTTGTGTCAACCGTGAATTAGTGGAAATGTGGGGGCATGTACTCAGCCTACGCGAAATTGAAAACAATTTTACTCGGTTACGTGTCCCCGTTTTTTCGTGAGATCGAAGCAACGTTTCAGTGTTGACACGTCACTGGCTACTATCCTTCCAGCATAACGGAGGATGAGAATATCTGTTCGTTACCACATTTGGAGCCGCGAATACGGGGCGACGTGTTTCAGATCGCGGTATTTAAGAAACGCACGAACCAATTCGCTAATAACGGCCCGAAAAAATCCAAACCGCTTCTCTAATTTCTGCAGCATATCTCGGGGAGGATTTTGAAATACTTGATCATAAATATTAAAAACGCATATGCAACGACCGATTTACCTGGAAATAGGGGTAAAATGGTGGAGAAGGTACACCTGACTTAACAGAAGAAAACATATGCCAATCGAAGAAATTAAAAAGGTTTGTTTTATCGGAGCGGGCACAATGGGGTGCTTCAACTCGCTGGCTTGTGCCATATTCGGATACGAATGCGTGGTATATGACATCTCCGAGGAATCCCTGGCTGAAGCCCCGGAACGACAACGGGAGATCTGGGAAGCGATCGCTGAAAGCCGCGAATTATTGACCCCGGAACTCCTGGAGGAAGGCATGGCGCGCATCAGATTCACCGCCGACCTTGAGACCGCTGTACAGGATGCAGACCTTGTGAGCGAATCAGTAGCCGAAAATTTGGAGATCAAACGCACGGTTCACCAACAGCTGGACCAGGTATGCCCGGAAAACACCATCATCACCACCAACACTTCAAGCCTGCTGGTCTCCGAGATCGAAGACGTGGTGCAAAGGGGTGATAAGTTCGCCGCCCTCCATTTCCACCTGGGCGGTCTGCTATTGGATATTGTCGGGGGACCGCGGACTTCGCCAGGGACCATTGATATCCTGCAACGTTTTGCCAGGAGCATCCAGCAGACACCGGTTGTGCTGAAAAAGGAAAAGGATGGCTACCTGTTCAACTCCATTTTTATCGCTGAGATCCAAACGGCCATACTCCTGGTACTGGACGGACACGCTGATTTCAAAGATGTAGATCGGGCCTATATGGCGGCCAAAGGCGCTGAGAGCGGTCCTTTCGCCTGGATGGACGGGGTGGGAATAAATGTGATCCTGGATATCGTGAAAGAACAGGTCAAACGACGGGAGCCGGAGGCAGGTCAAAGAATCATCGATTTTCTGCAACCATACGTGGATCGTGGGGATCTCGGCTGGAAAACCGGTAAGGGATTTTACACCTATCCCAACCCGGAATACGAGAAAGACTCGTTTCTGGCGTGAGACGATTTTTTAGATCTGATTTCTGATGTCTGCTAATATGAACAGGATGAAATTCAATCCATGAATCTAATTTGTCAGCAATTACTCTGGTTTCCGTTTTCATTTTATTTCCATCCCAATTTCCGGAAAAACGGAAATCCTTCGTTGACTTCGAAAATCCATTTCTTAAC
>JAOZRE010000335.1:1685-5280 GCA_029940215.1 bacterium
ACTTCGAAAATCCATTTCTTAACATCTAATTTAAAATTTCCAGCGTGCGATTTTTGGCACCCCTTGTAGAAGACTCAGGGGTTACTGTTCACTTATCTGTACGGAGCTGATTATGTCTTATGCCTTTGAAGAAAAGCCTTACTTTCAACCGGCCCATTTTGGACCTGCCCCCATTACTCCGGTGCTGCACTACGGTGATCTGACATCCGTTTATATCAACTACCTGACCGACAAGGATGTAGTGGCTACCATGTTGCCTCCCGGTTTCGAGCCTGCGGATATTCCCATCGTAACCGTATGGGCCCAGTACTGCCGCGAAGTCAGTTTTATGGCAGGCCAGGGTTATAACATCGTCGGTGTCAATTTTGCTGCAGTCTGGAACGGCAAAAAAGAGACCCTGGACGGCGCCTTTTCCGCGGTGTTATGGGAAAATGATTTTATTCCCATCATGGTTGGACGAGACCATTTAGGCGCACCCAAAATCTGGGGCGACATACCGGATCTCCAGATGAAACCGGACAACAGTCGTCGCTTCTTCTGTTCGGAAAGAGGGATGCCATTGGTGGAAGGCACTGTAACCGACCTGGTGCCTCTTTCAGAAGCTGAATTGACAGACGTTGAGGCCTCTTTCCAGGATGGGAACTGGTTCTGCTGGAAATATATCTCCCATGCCAATCAAAAGCAGGCTGACCTGAGTTGTCCCACCGCTTTGAAAAGCCAATCAAAACTGAATGCAGCTTGGACAGCCCAGGGTACCCACCAGTTCTACCTGCCGAAATGGGAAGAAGCTCCCTTATCTGCTCATGTCATGGCTGGGCTCGGTAAGTTGAAAGTCAAAGAATACACCGATAGCTTTATCTGCCAGGGCGAAAACGATCTCTTGTTTGGAGATATCAAATATCTGGAATAAAACCCGTCCCAGTCGAAGATAAGGAGGATAAAATACTCAATTCCTGCCTTTAAAATCCGACTGGTTCCCAATTTAATCATCCGGACTGCTTTACAGATTCTGCATGTATCCCCGATCTCATCGAAGCATCGGGATACATGCCCACCATCACCGTTTCGGAATCCAGTGTGTTGGGAAAAGTGGATAAAGGCCTTGAAATCCTGGATAAGGTGGTTGAGATTGGCACCATTGCCCATTGCGGTGAGATGCTGAGTGGCATGACAACTGCTTTTGATCGCACCGTGGCCTATCTGAAGGAGCGTGAATGATTTGACAAGGTCATTGGAACGTTCCAGGCCCTTAAACACCGCGCAGGTATTGGTACAAAGCTGGTGGAGAAGGCAGATAAGTATTTTATATCTAAAGGTTGTCCTGTTGTTGAGGTTACAAGTAGTGAGCATCGCATGGGAACGGAAGTGTTTTATAACAAGGTTGGATTTGAATTGAAAAACCGGAGATTTGTCAAATATTTCAGTTAACTTATGCATTCAGTGGCTGTTTTTCGCTCGTTGCTCGTGGTTATGTGGTGGAGGTAAAAATGAAGTTTAAAAACAAAGTTGTTATTGTGACTGGCGGAGCATCAGGAATCGGCTTTGCATTATGTTCTGAATTATCCAAAAGAGGCGCAAAAGTAATTCTGGCCGACATTGATAGCGAAGGCGGGGTGAAAGGAGCAGAAACGATAAATAAAAATGCCGGTTTGGTAATTCCAGTTTGTGTAGATGCTACGAAAGAGACGGAAATAACAAACCTGATAAGGTCTACAATTAACGAGTATGGAAAACTGGATTATATTTTTAATAACGCCGGTATCGGTGGAGATATGGACTTCCGCAATGTTACAATTGAACATTGGAAGAGAATGGTTGATCTTAATCTCTGGAGTGTCATATATGGGACAACAGCCGCATATAAAGTTATGGTGGAGCAAGGGTTTGGCCATATAATAAACACAGCTTCCATTTCCGGACTTATTCCAACGCCAGCCAAAGTACTATATAATACAACAAAAGCAGCAGTAATTTCATTATCAACGACACTTCGATATGAAGCTGCTGAATTTGGGGTCAAGGTCAGTGTTGTTTGCCCAGGAGCTGTAAAATCTCATATTTGGAGCACACCAATATTAGGGGTAAGAGATCAAGACGATACCGATCTTATTCCTCCCGAAGCTATTAGTGCCGAAAAAGCGGCAAATATAATTCTGAAAGGAATTGTTCACAATAAAGAGAAGATAGTTTTTCCTTTTCTCATGCGATTTGTTTTTTGGCTCTATCGGATTCATCCATCAATTCTTAATTTACCTTTTAGAAAAATTGTACGAGAATCTCTTTCATCTAACAAATAGTAGTTCTGATCTTATTCCACATAACTGTTGAGCGGGTCTAACAGAAACGTTTGGGCGAATACTTCGGCGGCAGCTCTGCCTATCAATTCGTTGGAGCTATGTGAACATACCGGCTGTCGTCCTGAATGGGCGCCAACCGGCCCGCTCAACAGCCAGCGTTACACAGCCCTAATGCCGCGAATTTGCCTGTCAACCTGCTTGACTTTAGTATCAATAGTGATATTATGTTTTTATGAAAGATGTATACGAGAAACTGAAGATAATCAGGAACAACCCAAAGGATGTTAAGTTTACAGATATTTGTAAAATCTGTGAATTTTACTTTGGGAAACCCCGGCAGTCGGGAACAAGCCACAGGATATATAAGACCCCGTGGCAAGGTGATCCTCGAGTCAACATTCAAAATCACAAAGGTAAAGCAAAAGCGTATCAAGTCAAGCAAGTTTTAAAGGCGATAGAAAGATTGGAGATTGAACATGGCATTAAAGAATGATCATTATACTTACAGAGTCACTTGGTCAGAAGATGACAAAGAATATGTTGGTCTATGCGCTGAGTTTCCAAGCCTTAGCTGGTTAGCGAAGACCCCGGAGTCAGCATTAAAAGGAATCCGAAATATTGTTGGGGATATCATAGAAGATATGAAAACCAACAAGGAATCAATTCCGGATCCTATTTCAATCAAGAACTATAGCGGAAAATTTATGGTTCGAGTCCCTCCAGACGTGCATCGAGATCTTGCTATTAAGGCTGCAGAAGCAGGTGTTAGCCTTAATCGTCTCGCGAGTTCTAAATTGAGCCAATAGCAAAAATCACTGTGTAACAGTTTTTTGCAGACCGACAGCCTCGCACATTTTTCGATCCATCGTAATCCAATGTTTCAAAACCGATTACCGTGTTGCTCTGGTTCAGTGCTGGCTGTTGAGCGGGTCTAGCAGAAACGTTTGGGTGAATACTTCGGCTACAGCTCTGCCTATCAATTCGTTGGAGCTATGTGAACATCCTTCTCAGCCATCCATCTATTCCATCAATCGGACGATAGTATTCCGATATCCCAAAATAGTTCATCCAGCCGCGAAGGTGCAAGCTTCTTAAACCTGATGTCCATTCAGACAAACCAGCTTCAACCGGTGTACAAGGTATCCGACTGTTTGCTTAAACGAGAAAATCCGTGTTCATGTCCACCGTGACCCTGTTTGAACTCTGCAGGCTGTTCTGCAAGCCGAGAATTTTGGGGAGTTCGTACTTGAAAAAGTACTGAGCCGTGGCCAGTTTTCCCTCGTAGAATCGGAGCGCTG
>JAOZRE010000336.1 GCA_029940215.1 bacterium
AAGGGCTAAGAGACTGTTGATAACTTTGCTTTTTAATAGCAAAAAATCGCTATAGATAGTCTTTGACTATGAGCTGGAAATTTTATAAAACATAACCGTTCTGAACACAAACAGAATATAAATTGAAGAGAAAACTAATACCCTAATCTTTTTTAATAATCTTGAAGTACCCGATGGAATCATAAATGATCTGGCAAAAGACAAAAGAAGTTTTAGCTAAAAAACTCCCTGAGAGCGCCTATTCTCTTTGGATTGCTCCATTATCTGCTTCGGAAAATGACCAATCAAACTTGAAACTCACCGGCCCCAATAACTTTTTTTGTTCCTGGGTGGCTGAAAAATACCATACTGATATTCAGGATGCCTTGGCTATTTTGGGACATTCTGATGTTAATATATCCTTTCAGGTAGAAGGCGGCGAGAAAAAACAACTGCCAATGCTCACTGCTCCTCAGCAACAGATGAGGCTGCCTAATGTGCCCCGGGTAAAAAGAACTCTTAAGACGTTACACCCTCGATACACTTTTGATGAGTTTGTTGTTGGTAACTGCAACCTTATGGCTCATTCTGCCTGTGACTCCATTGCTCGAAACGATACTGTAATCAGCAATTGTGTTTATCTTAAGGCTGGAACTGGTCTGGGGAAAAGTCATCTTTCCCATGCCGTTGCCCACCATATAATAGAGCATAATCCATCAACCAGGCTTAATTATCTTACTGCCCAGCAACTGACCTCTGAAATGGTGAAGAACATTAAAAACAACACCATGACACATTTCAAGGAAAAGTATCATAATCAGTGTGATGTGTTGCTCATTGAGGATGTTCATACCTTGGCCGGACGAACGAAAACCCAGGAAGAGCTGGGGATGGCCATGGATGTCTTGCTGGAAACCGGCAAGAAAATTATTTTTACAAGTTCCATGGGGCCCCGTGAAATTCCTAATCTTGATGCAGGTCTCCGCTCCCGTCTTTCAGCTGGACTTATTACCTCGATTAATCCTCCGAGTATGGAAACTCGGCTGAAGATTGTCAAGCGTAAAGCCCAAATGCACTCCCTCCAGCTCACTGAAGAGATCGTCGGTTATATTGCTGAAAATATTAAAGGTGATATCCGCCAGGTGGAAAGTACCCTTGTCAGTCTGAAGGCCCAAGCTGCTCTGATGAAATCAGCCCCTGATTTTACCATGATAAAAGAGGCCATGGCAAATGTTGTTGGTCAGGCCCAGCAAGTTTCCCCTGAGATTATCAGAGATTTTATTGCCAGCCAGTTTAAAATTTCAGTGGCTGATCTGCAATCAAAGTCAAGGAAACAGGTTATTTCGTTTCCCAGGCAAATTGCCATGTATCTTTCCCGCAAATATACTGATATGGCCCTGTGTCATATTGGCAGTGCTTTTAACCGCGATCATTCCACGGTGGTTCATGCTATTCGGGTTGTAACTGAAAAAAGGGCACGAAAAACTGCTGTTCGCCAGCAGATTGATTTTATCGAAGACAAGCTGCGGAAGAAGTTTTTGTAGATAGACTGACTGAACGTCGAACATCGAAAGTTCAGCGTCGAATGTCGAATAATAAACAATGCAACCAATCATTGGTTGTTGGGCTTTTTATTCAAAATTGGACGTTGGACGTTGAAAGTTCAACGTTCATTGTTTTCCTTTCAAATTCCCGTCACAATCATAACTACCCCCATCACCAATAGCAGATTCAAAATAAGCTTCAGATATGTCTCTTGTTTTATTTTCCCATAACAAAAAGAACCGACCCATACCCCAAGCAGAACAAAGATGGCTGAGATGCTGAAGTTTTTCAGCACTATTTGTGTAGTAAGCCCTGTAACCGCATGGGCTATTGCAATAAAAACACCTGTAATGAAAAAAAAGACCGAAAGAGTGGCTTTGATGCCATCTTTGCTCCACTTGTTAAGGGATGTGTATATTATTGTCGGCGGTCCACCTGCGCCAAAGGCAGTGCCTATTACCCCGGTACAAAAACCGGCAATATAGGCCCATAAAGTGTGTATCTTTTTGGGCTGTGGTTTAAAAAACATGCTGTACAGGCAATAGCCGGTAAGCATTATGCCCAGCAGTAACTTGATCAAGTCGCTGTCAGCCTCTTTTAAAAACCGTGCCCCTACATAAATACCAGGAACGCAACCAATAATGATTGGCGTGATTTTTTTCCAGTCAGCATGTTTTCTTAGCTGGAAAGATAGAAATGCTGTAATAATCAGGCCATTGAGCATGCAGAGTGGTACTGCTGTTTGTGCGTCCATAAAAAATAGCAACAGCGGCATGGCAACCAAAGCCGAACCAAAGCCGGATACACCCTGGGTGAATCCGGCAAGAAAGAAAATTATGGGCAGGTAATAGAAAATGTTCATTTTTTTTAATTAAGCTCGTTAGCAAAGAGTTGGTTTGTGTGTATTCTCGTAATGTCATATGTCATATGTCATATGTCATATGTCATATGTCTTTGTCATGGCACGTTATGTAAACCGCAGAGCATAAAGCCAAGTATTGGCTGGCATTTTGCCTTGCATGATGGATAAAAACTGCCATGTTGCCTGGTGCCTGATTTGTTTGCTTTTCCCCAGTAAAATTCCGCAAGCCCCAGTGGTTGTAAACCATGGGTGGCCGCATAATTAAGCAGTTTCGGAGCACAGCAATCGCCGGTTCCGGTGGGGATTCCTCCTGGTCCGGTGAATGTTGCCTGTAGTGATCTGGTCTGGCCATGAAAGTTGGTCATTTGGTAGAGAGCGTGAATATCTTTCATTAGCTTTTGCGAAAGGGATTTTCTGGTGCGCTTTAATATCTGTTGCTCTAAAGAATGGTCAAGTGCGTTAATACGCCTACCGAGTTCTTTGATTTCTTTTTCTACATCATGATTTATGTTGTGAAATTTTTTTTCAGCAACAAGAGGTGGAGTCCAGCCATCCACATGCCATATGCCATTGTACTGGCCGGAAAAGGCACGAAATGTTCCCATGGAGCCATCTTGGTGTCGGCAGACCATAACCCCGAACATTTGTCCTCTGGCGGGGCCGTACAGGTAGTCTGTGGACAACAGCGGATTTGCGTTGTTATCACTACTAAGCAGGTCAATTCTTTTTTTGTTTTTCAGGGTTTTCATTAGATCCAGACATGGTTGGATAGCCGGGTTGTCGGGCAGGTTGTGTGTCGTGCCACAGGTTGGGCAATGGCCGAAGCAGGAAAAGTGGCTGTCTGCTTTAGCACTGGGGGGCTGAGTTGGCATTTGTCTGAAAAATTCCAATGGCTGATTTAAAAGGGGCAAGGTAAACCATGGAGAAGATTCTCACCACTGCTTTTTGTCTCCTAGTGTTGAGAAATGGCTTGACCTGGACGGGAAGCGTTATTATTTTTTATAGATATAAGGATAGTTGGGCAGGTAAGCGAGGCACTAGACTTCACCGAGGGCATTCTTGGACAGGCTCATAGTATCTTAGGGAGAAGAGCATATGAACGTAATAAATCCTACTTTAAATAATGCTACAGCAACAGCACCACCGGTAACGACTACAAATTCTGCAACGAGCAGGGATGTGCGACTTTCAACAGAAGTCCGTAACGAACAAAATGCCCGTACTGAGATCTCCCGTAGAACCACCACCGAAACCACCACCGAGACATCGACAACCCGTACATTGCTTGAGTCGCAAATTAAGTCGCTTAATAAGAAGCTTGATGAACTCGGCCAGGATGAATCAAAGTTTCAGCTTTCTGATGACGAGCAGCCCACCGTGCAATTAGTTGATTTGCAGGCTGGCCGCTCGATGGATTTGCAAAAAAATGTTGAAGATTTTCTCGCCTCACCAGCAACTGAGCAAAGCGGTTTAGTGCTTGATACCGTTACCTGATTGGCTTTTTTTAATATGCGAATTTAATCTCAGATTCCTGTTGTAAATTTACCGGTCAAAATTCCCAGCAAATGATTACCAATGATAATAATAGCTCCCACAGGCAGCACAAGGTATTGAAGTAAGTGCAGGCGATGTAGCATCAGAACATACTTGTCTGCAATGTTCATCGTGCGTGAGTGTTGGTTGTGATGGTGTTTGTGTTGTTTGGTTTGTTGATGCTTGTCTTATTGATACCGGCAACGTGCATTCGACAAATTCTCCCGTTGTCGGATCGTTATGATTCCACCACGATGTACATGAACCTGGGATTTGCGGTGCCCTGTCCCATCCAACCCAGGCCAGAGCCTCACGCTCAGAGATCCTATTTTGCGTCGCAAATCCACCAGCACGCTCAGATGAGCAATCCCAGTAGCCATAATTTTCCGAATATCCACAGGAGTATTCTCCGTGTTGCAGATAGGTAAGCTGAGAGTTATGATTCCAGTAAACAGTAGCACTCTCACCACCAAACGAATCATTGGAATTTAGATCCATAGACCATTTTAATCCTGGTTTGTTGTTGGGGTTATGTTGAGTGATTGCGAAAACTGAATCATTCAAAGAATCGTTTAAGAGATGAGTGTACTGCCCTGGTATTCCCCCTCCCCAGCATTTTTTTGTGACATGTGCCGGATCCCTTCCTGCGATATATGACACCCCGCCTGAATAAAAACAATCTGATTCTGTTGCAGGCTCTGGGTTTGAAGTTGGTGCTTCATAATCAATCATTCTTGTTGCATGGTCAAAAGATTCTTGCGTTTCAGTAATAGGAGAAATGAATGTGACAAAAGTATCTCGGTCTGTATATGCTGCAATCCTATCAGCACAATAATTTGATGCCTCGACTTTATTCTTGAAGCGATTTTGTGCGTTTCCTGCGTTAGCAGGATGGCCAGCAGCAATTACGAGAGCAGAAATAACTTCTCCTTTGCTTTTTCCTCTGTTTAGCTCAGATACCCAGTAATCAACACCTGTTGGGTCATCTGCATAGGTCTTAGCTAAAGTGTTGCTGTAGATATGTTCAATAAAGTCCAGATTGTTATATAAAGTTGAACCGAAATATGTTTTAGCGGGACTGGTATTTAGCATTATGTTTGCTGTGGCGGTCATGCTGGTACTGCTTGGGTCAGTCTGCCAATATCTGTTCCCGTCTCCTTCTGATGCTCTGCCAAATATGCTAATATATAGTTGCGATACCTCTGTTTGGGTCAGCGCAGCGTTTGATAAACCAGTCATTCCAAAGAGAGCTAACGCGGCTGTAAATCCGGCTAATGTTTTCTTCATTTTATATCCCTTGTTATAATAATTAATTAAAAGGTTAATCTCTGACGGACACCGAGCA
>JAOZRE010000337.1 GCA_029940215.1 bacterium
AAACAGGACGTTTTCGCGCAGCTCCAGGGATGGATTCATGCGTGTTTTAAATCATAGCCCCCTCGGCGGAGCACATTCTGAATAATTACAAAACAGCAAACCGTTTTTGTTTCCAAACAAGGATTTCAGCAGCAGGCAGATTCAGCCGCTACTTTTTCGAACTGCGCAGGTCCTTCAACCTGGTTTCGGGCTCTCGGTAACGGCCCCAGGATGGGAGATGGGTAAACGTGGTCAGGGAGAACAACCGGTTGATGGGTGAGACTCTCAGCAACCTGGAAAACACAAAATAGGAAAGGTAGAGAACCGGATAGAAAAGGATAAATTCAAGGACAAACACGAGGGTAGAATTTCCTGACCAATCACCGGTTGGTAGATATGTCGCCAGGAGTACCAACAGGAAACCCGTAGCCGGGAATACGACTATGTATATCAGAATAGCGGCCCAGGAGTGTCCCGCTTCAATGGCATTCTGCGGACAAAATGCAGCACATTTCATGCAGCTTTCACAATTATACCGCCAGAAAGGCCATTTGACACCACTTCCCTTCATGTCAATGGCCCCCACCGGACAGTTGGTCGCACAGATTCCGCAACCATCACAATTTCGATTCGCGAAAAAAAGTTTGGCCAGAAAAAACCGCCCCTTGATCAAATAGAGAAATGAAATATAGGAGAGTAGAATACCCAGAATGACCTCGTACAGGTTGTTCCAGGTGAACCAGAGCCTGCGACCGTCAAGAATACGGGCCATGGAAGTCCGGGTCCGCACTTTGGCCCGCTTCCGGATCTGCTCAACACTCTTCTCTCCCTGAATCGGATGCAGGGAATACCAGTTGGATGGCATATCGGTCGCAGCCGTTCCCCGGACACGATATCCCTTCAGGAACAGAATCAATGCAATCAGAAAGGTAGCAGATCCACTGATACCTGGCGGATACAAGCGGCCCAGCCTGAGGCCTGCCCGGGTAGCCAGGCAGAAGGCGTGTGTCGGGCGGCGACGCGGTAATCGCAGTGCGAATTTGATCATGTGCCAGGGGGCGGTGAATCCATGGGTGGGGAACACCAGCGCCAGCAGGGTTTCAGTGGATGCGTCAAGCTCACGCACCGGTTCTGCATCGTTGACGGATACCATCTTCACATCAACCCCGGAATCGGATGCATGCTGTGCCATCCAGCACGACACACGAAACGAATTACCGGTGCCGCTCAGATAATAAATCACTGCTTTGCGATAGCACATGAAATATCCTCAGGTCTGTGGTCTACTTGTCTCTGCGCCCCGCAATCACAGCTTCAAGGATTCGAAGCCCTTCTGCTGTCTCTTCCTGTGTAATATTTAACGCCGGAAACAGGCGAATTACCTTTTCCTGGGTAATATTGACAAACAGGCCCTGATCCAGGCAGCCGGCATAAATAGCAGCCGCATCCGCCGCATTGTTGAATTCAATGGCAATCAGCAACCCACGCCCACGTACGTCCACAATCAGGTCGGCATATTCCTTCTTCCAGCGATCAAGTTCCCGGAATATCGCCCCTGATATCGTATGAACGTGTTCGCTGATGTTGTTGTCAAGCAGGTACCGGATCACCGCATAAGAAACCGCTGTTCCCATCGGATTACCGCAGTATGTACCCCCATGGTCCCCCATTTCGATTCCCCGGGCAATCTCTTCGGAAACTGCAAAAGCACCTATGGGGAAACCACCAGCGATACCCTTGGCCATGGTCAAGAAATCCACTTTGATATCCAGACCATCTATCGCAAACATGGGACCGGTTCTGCAGAATCCAGTCTGAACTTCATCAATGATCAGGTAAGAGCCGTTCCGCTCACAGATGTCTGAGACACTCTTCAGGTAAGCTTCCGGTGAGATATTTACACCCCCCTCTCCCTGAATAGGTTCCAAGATCATGGCCGCAACCTGATTGTCCATTTCAGCATCCAGAGCCTCCAGGTCGTTATAGGGAACGAACCGGTAATTGGGCATCAGAGGGTTAAACTTCTCCCGGTGTTTAGCCTGTCCTGTCGCTGAGGCGGCACTGATGGTCCGGCCATGAAAACTTTTGTGGGTCGAGATGATATCGGTTCGTCCCGATACCTTTCGAGCCAGCTTGATCGCAGCATCGTTGGCCTCTGCCCCACTGTTCGAAAAAAAGACATATTCCAGTCGGCCAGGCAGGATAGATCCCATCAACTCCAGCAATTTGGCCCTGGGCGGCGAGTAAGTCAACCCGGAACTGGGATTCTGAATTATTTTTTCAGCCTGATCACAGAGAGCCCTTGTGATAACCGGATTGGCATGGCCAATACAAGTCACCCCCCAGCCTGACGTAAAATCAAGGTAACGACGACCACCCTCATCCCAGACGTAGACCCCCTCCCCTCTTTCAATGGAGATCTGGAGTTTTTTGAAAAAGGGAATGGCATATTTATCTTCAACGGCGATTGTTTTCATTTGCTTACTCGAAAATGTGTAAAAAATCGAATACGAAAACCACTTTCAGGCCCTACCGGAACTCAATCCCCACAAGGTCCCAGCTCAGGCCAGATATTGGTCCGGTCTATATTTTCTATGGAATCCACAACCCGTCGCGAAAAGTCCGACACACCGAAGTAAGTATTTAAACCAGCGACATGGGTCTTAAACTTCTTCCGGGAGCCCGTCTCTTCATGTGGACACTGGTACTCCAGCAGGGGCAGGCCAATGAAGGCATGCAACCGGCGGATGGTTGACTCCGCCAGATATATCATGGGCCGGATGATGGTCATCCGGCCTCCGGGAACGGACACAAAAGGGGAAAAACTCCCCAGTTTCCGGTTTTGAATCATATTCATGAAAAGGGTTTCTGCCGCATCATCCGCATGATGACCATAGGCCACCCGGCAGTCGGGAGCATCTGCCAGCATCTCAGAAAGCGCACCCCGTTTCAATCTTGAGCAGATGTAGCAGGGGTTTTTGGTCGTAGCATCCGGACCGTCTCTCAGGTCGTTTTCCCGATAAGGCACTTCCACACTCTGACAATAATCGCTCAGCACAGACGTATCATAGTCAGCGGTTCTGACATGAAGCGCTTCCAATTCAAATCGCAGGTGCGAAAACCGGCGGAGATAGGACAGGATGTAGAGCAGCGCTGTGCTGTCCTTGCCACCGGAGAGTGCTACCCGGACGGTTTCACCGTCACGAATCATCTGGTATTTGCGAATGGCCAGCAGTACATCCTTGACGAACCACTTGCCGAAATTCCGGTCATGTGCAATCGGTTTCACCTGCTGCCTGATCAAACAGTTATAGCAAGGCCTGATTAACGGACCTGCTAGAAAAAGAACTTACTGGAGTCCCGTTTAAGCTTCTTTTTTTCAGGAACTTCCTTTTGAGTTCCCGGAACCCGTTGAAAGTCATCAAACGCTTCCTCATTGTAGATCCACCGGCCGGGCTTCGACAGATTTTTCATTTCACTGATCGGAAACCACGGTTTTTCAGTTTTCAACTGCTCCCTGACAGCGTCAAAACGATCCTCTATCACCACCGCCACCAGTTCGATTTGCTCAACCAATTCCTCGGGTGTCAACATTCCAAAAATAAACCGCCTGGTTTTAAAATACATCGTCAGGTTCCCGGTATAAACCACCTTACCAGAAGGGAGGTCCCATGCCCCAAATAACTCACTATAATCAATCCAGTGGCGTTTCCAACGGTAATCGGTACTTTTGTATGCCCTTTCTTCGATGTAGTGTTGCTGAACAGTTGAAATATTGACCAGTTGAACCGGACCGGGAACAAATTCATGGATGGCAATATCTTCATACTCCCTGGTATCTTTATCAAATCGCACAATCGTATGTTTAGCCTCTTCCGGCGTCACAAACTGAAACTGAAATCTTGAAAGATAGTGCAACGGCTGGGTCAACACCGTTCCATTGGGATTATCCAAACGCTTGGCCACTCTTTTTTTATCCGCAAGGAGGTCCGCACTGTAAAGCTTTTTGGTCACGAGATCTTCGGTATCATTGTACTGGTCCCAGAAAGACACGCCCATCACAATCAGCGCCTTATCTCTTGAAACAGTGGAATCAGCAGAGACAATCGGGTGATACACTTGGGAGCTGCATCCCGCCAGAGCCAGTGCAGCAATCAGGAAAAATTTGTAAAAAGAGCAAAATCCAGATTTCATTAGAATATCCTTTGATTAAAGATCATCACGCAATTCAGTCACCCTGAATCAGAAACTGTAGAAGCGCTTATTAAGGAACAGGTTATTTTCGCTGACGTTCCCGGCGACCCGGTTACCGCCAGACGGCGAGAACTCGGTCTGGCGGTAACCGGGTTGATGGTGTGTATTATGAATGAACAACCCCAGTTTAATCAATTGATTTATCAAACAGGACCTGCGGCAAGACAATACGCAGGCTTTTTCTGCCAGGGAACCGATGGTTCAGACTATACCAAGCCGAAAAAATATTTTATGCTGACGTTTTACCCGCTCATTCATCAATCACACGCCTCGGTCCCGGGTATTTATCAGGAAATCCACCATGAGAGCCGGTTATTTACACGCCCGATTAACATCCATTCTGGCCTTCACACTTGCTGTCCTGTTTCATCCATTGCTGTCATATGCAGAAGCGGGAGGAGAACTGGTTCGGTTGTTTGATCCGTTCCCAGCCCATTTCAACTCAGCCGTAACTGATGATTTGTCTGTAACAGCTGCTGCGTCAAACATATTTGTATCACTGCTGGAAATCGACGATGAGGGAGGGTTTCAACCTTACCTTGCCAGCGAGTGGGACGCCTCCGGGGATGGGATGGCCTATACATTCCGGCTGCAGGAAGAGACAGTCTTTCATGATGGACAACCGGTCACTTCCAGCGACGTTGCGTTCTCGTACAGGACCTTCAGGAAATATCACCCCATGGGAGAAAGGCTGTTCGGCCGGGTGGAATCTGTCGAAACCCCGGATCCAGTGACATTTGTGATCCATCTTTCCAAACCCGACCCTGCGCTTCTGTTTGGCCTTGCCTGCCCCTTCATGCCGATCCTGCCCGAACACATTTATGGCCCGGCAGAGATCCTGAAAAACCCGGCAAATGTCAATGCGGTTGGCTCTGGTCCGTTTCAGTTTATTTCCTTTCAAGCTGGGGAAACATTTACCCTGGAACGTTTCGAGCAGTTTCTGAGGCCGGAAAGACCCCTTCTCGACAGAATCATCGGCCGCGATGGAAGCGACCTCCAAACGGCTCTGTCCGTGATGA
>JAOZRE010000338.1 GCA_029940215.1 bacterium
GATGGTCAGCCATGTCGATGCCGAAATCAAGGTATGCCCCCGATGCAACAGTCGACGGGTTTGTGTCACTAAATCAAAAAACTGTCACCAAAATTTCGGCCTGGATTCATCAAAATGTCATGGTTGAGTATTAACTTAACTCACTACTAAGGTCAGGTCACTGCGCTTAAGTCCCCAAAATCAAAAAAGGCGCCATCCAGGGATTTCGCTGGTGCCTGCATCTGTGTGCCCATGATTCTCAGAAACAGCGTTTTCGGCGTCCTCTACCACGATCATTTCGGTTCCCAAAAAGGCTTTCGGGATACGGATCTGGAGGTCCTGGACTACTTCGCTGCCTAGGCAGCCATCGCCATGGATAACGCCCAGGCGTATCAGGCGCTTTCACCTGTGCTTACGAGCGGTTGGTGGGTCGGTTCGAACTGGCCGATGGCGGGACGCTGTTTCTGGATGAGATAGGCGATATCCCGGCGGAGACCTAGGTCCGGATGCTGCGCGTGCTCCAAAGCCAGGAGTTTGAACGGGTGGGCGGACACAAAACCCTGCGCTCGGATTTCAGGCTTCTGGCAGCGACCAACAAGGACCTGGAAAAAGAGGTGCAGGCTAGCCGATTCAGGCAGGATCTGTATTTCCGACTGAACGTTTTCCCCATTCACGTCCCTGCGCCAAGGGATCGAAAAGAGGATATCCCGCTGCTGGCGTACCACTTTCTCACGCTCAGCACCAAAAAACTGGGCAAGTCAATCAAGCGGATCTCAAAACCGGATTTGGAGAAGCTTATGGGATACCACTGACCGGGAAATATCAGGGAGCTGGAAAACATCATCGAGAGGGGCGCTTTTCTCTCCCAAGGACCCAACTTGCAGCTCCCGGACACTGGATTGAAGACAGCGAACGGAAATCCCGATTCAACTATCACGACCCTCGAGGAAAATGAGCGCACCCACATCCTGCGCGCCTTGAAAGAAACCAGCGGGCAGTTGGCCGGCAAGGGCGGGGCGGCCGAGATACTGAACATCAAGCCAAGCACCCTGCGTCACCGCATGAAAAAACTGGGGATCCAAAAATCGGACTGGACATTCATCTACGCCCAAAACGACAGCTCTCCCTGATAAGGTTTCCGCTTCAGCGACCAACTCCTCCATCTGCTCAATGTGGCAGGATGTCCGCCTGACTGCGAGATTAATGTCCCCACAAAAATGACAACGGCGATCAGCAGATAAATCGGTTGGGCGGTTGGGCATAACGCTCGTAAAAAATAGCCAGGACAGCGATCAGCAGAAAGCAGATTCGTTCCAGCAGGTGCGTATGTGTCAGAGAATAGCCCTGGCAGAAAAACATAAAGGCGGCCCAGGCAGTAAGCAGGGATACCAGCGCCAGTATAGCAGGCCCATGTTAACCAGCAAAAAATCCAGGAGAATTACAGGATAGTTGATTTTAAGGGGCTACAGAGTGGTTGTAAAAAGTGATACGGAAGATTTAGGGGTAAAATGGTGGATAAATTCCCAAATCAATGATTATAGGATAGCGGGTTGGGTTAGTACCAGATTGGACTAAAAGAAACGATGTCTGGTAATAATTTATGAAAATCTTACCATGCCCTTTGAACCACAATATCCTTAAATGGATAATGTTTCACATTCAGGCAATAGATTTTTCCACCAGTGGCCAAAACAGTCGATGCTAAAATCGCATCGTTGATATCAATTCCATGACTCGAATGCCATTTGCGATAGAGCTGGCCAGCTTGATCAATAATGATTTGGTCTACTGGAGCTGTCTTAAACTGGGATAAGAAAAGCTCTGTTGCCGACTCTTCTTCCGGTCTCATAAAAAAATCAATTTCTGCTCTTTGCATAGCACCTATCCAAAGCTCATTCTTTTCCACATCCCTTAGTTTTCGAATCAACTTTGAGGCTTTTCGCTCTCCTCTTAAGTGCCAGATTAAAACATCTGAATCGATGTATGCTCTCATCTTTGATGCCTTACCATTGTCTGTTTAAATGCACTTTTGGCGGAATTGATAGTCTCCTCAACAGTCTCATCCCGGTTCCACGCGCCCAGGGTCATTTCCAAAATATCAATTTGCCCTTCTTTTCCAATTTTATCCGCATATTCCAGTACTGCATTTTCAATGACCTTTTTTTTTGTCGTCTTTAATTCACTGGCAATCAGGCTGATCTTTTGAATTATCTCTTCGTCTATGCGTGCAGAAAGAATTTTATCCATAATATGCTCCTTTTGTATATGTAAGAAATATTACGTAAGAAAAGTCTTTTGTCAATCCCCACCAAGCCAAAAATGTATAACCTCCCTAAATCCGCTGTTTACTGCAATCTGGAGAGGAAAATCACCGATTGTTCCATCCAGTCTACTATTTGAGATTCTCTAATTGCCCTGTTAATCTACCCAAAGCAGAATAAAAGAGGTTCTAACCATTTTAGAATTCAAGGAGGAAGTTATTGGAATCAATAGAAGCATAGACGCTCATTGGCGGACATGTTGATGAAGAATTACTCGCCAGGAATGAATACCATGCAGCTGAAAACAGGATACACAAATCCAAACTCAAAAAGACTGTTCGTTTCGGAAATCCGGTGACAGTTTACCTATTTACCGAATGAACCAAATGGAGAAAACTGGCCAAGCACGACAGGAAATAAGTCTGGCAATGGTCGTGTCACTCAGGGTAAGTAAATTGTGAACCTTAGCGGTTGGGAGAATTGTTTGGAAAAGGGGGTAAAATGGTGGAGGAGATCCCTTTTCAATGTTTACGGGGGCTAGCGGGGAGGGTTTGGAGTAGATTGGACTAAAGGATTTTTGGATTGGAGCATTTTCCAAGATATTCCTACAAATCAGCTGTTTAATCCAATGTAGATGGGATATTGCATAGAAAAACCTCGTTATTGGCCATCTATTCGGGCTTTACGAGGAAATTAATATTTAGACCACACGGGATTTTTGCTACTGATCCATCAGGAAAAACAGTTCGGCTGGCAGATGAAATGGACCGCTGTAATTCCTGTGGAAAATGCGTTGCGATTTTTAAAGAGCAGGCAATATTATGGGAGGGTTAGTTACTGAGAAAACGATGTGGAAACATACCCAGGCGTCAAAAATTATATAAACACTATCTTCTACGAATTTCTGATGCATCTGCTCAAAGCGAAACGGGCGTATCAGCAGCTCGCAAGGTGCAGCCGCTTTTCTGGGCCTGAACTGAGGCACCCTGAGAGGAAAGATCAGAAAGCTGGGGATTCAAATTTGATTATCAAATTCTGATTTTATTTTTTTTTTGGCATATGTTAGTCTGGCCGTAGAACGGATAGAATAGATCAGGAACTAAGGATGATTGTGGAACTAAATAAATATCAACTAAAAACAATGGAACTCCTGTGGCAATCGATCTGAAAAAGAGATATCTGGAAGAAATTCTAGAGATTATTCAGAAAACCATTCCTGATTGCCAGGTAAGGATATTTGGTTCACGTGTGACGGGCAGATCCGCGAAATTTTCTGATCTTGATCTGGTTGTCGAAGGTAAAGATGAGCTGGGATTGAGTACAATGGTAAGGATAAAGGATGCATTTACTGAATCTAATCTGCCATTTAAGGTTGATGTGCTTGATTGGCTGGCTATCTCCAGTGAATTTCGCAGGCAGATAAATCAGGAGTGCGTTGCAATCTATCCAGAGGAAAAGGGATAATGATTGATTATACATCGTTGGAAAATGCTTTAAAAAGCTTGGGTAAAGCTTCAAAAAGGTCATTGACATCACCCGAGGACGAAGAGGTTCGCGACGCGGTTATTCAGCGGTTTGAGTACTGCTACGAGCTGAGTTGGAAAATGCTCAAGCGAAAACTTAAGGCTGATGCCGCTACCCCGGAAGAAATTGAGCGAATGTCGTTCAAGGAGCTTATCAGAGAAGGGGCTGTTCGGGGATTTGTCGAAAATCCGGAAAAATGGTTTGAGTACCGTGAGCAGAGAAATATCACATCCCACATATACGATAAGATAAAGGCTGAATCTGTTTATAAAACCGCCCTGAAATTTCTGCCTGACGCTCAAAAACTGCTCGATCAATTAAGGCCTTCATCCTCATAAAACCACCCGATTCAGACGTAAAAGTCGGCGCAAGGTATAGGATGCATTTTGGTCAGGAAAATACGGGTGTGGAAGACACGGTGGCTCGTTTCCAAACCTACGGTGAGAGCGGGTTAATTGTCAAGGCAAGTGCAGGCAAAGCAGTTTTACCCTGCATCCTGAATTCCGTACTGGCGACGTAATGGATGAGGATAGCGATGAGTTTTACGATGTGGAAGTCTATGGATCTTATATCTCACCGGTGGGTCTGGTCAGCATTGGAACCATGAGAAATGCCATAGCATATGGAACAACAACAGCCGGTGGTGGTGTGAAGGGTTCACACGGTGGTCTTGGTGCGCAGGCGGCATCCACGTTGGCTGGAGCAACAGAAGGTGATGGAGTTCAGCTGCTGATGCCGCTGATGAACAAATCCCTGCTTATTCAGGCCACCATTTTTGACAAGGCACTCGTTAAGTTCAGGACCCGGAACGACCAGTTAAACCAGGCAACAAACGGTACAACCCAGGCCCTGGGGGTCAGGTACATGATGGGGCCTCTCACGTTGGCTGCCGGGATGACCAATGAGACGGTGGATAATTATGACAGTGATGCCGATGATGCAGAGACCAACAGCTACTCGCAGTTCAGCGCCAAGTATGTGCTTGGTAACATGTCTTTCAGTGTCGCCTCTGTCAGTGCATTGATCAAGGGCATTGATAAAACACAAATTACTGCCATGGCGGCTGGTTTTGCCGGGTTGGATGCAATGTCCGGGGGGCTTGCAACAACTTCAGCACAAGCTTATCCTGCAGAGATGAAAATAAGTGTAATGGGGCTGGGATTTCAGATGACCGATCTGGGGCCTGGTACCTTGAATGTCAACTACGAAGCGGCTGACATGAAAGATGAAAACGATGCAACCGGTATGGGCGCTACACTACTTGCGAATCTTGATATGACAAAAAAGCAGGCCAATACCTCTCTGTTCTACTCTATCGATGTTTCGCCCAGGATCGGGTACCAGGTTGTCTATGACTCCAAGGCCACCACACCGGATGGTGGAGATACAACGACTAAAACCTATATGGGTGTTGGTCTCTACGGTAGGTTCTAGGTTCCGGATTTGATTCAATATTGAACAGCTCGAACCACGCT
>JAOZRE010000051.1 GCA_029940215.1 bacterium
GGGTCTTCCTGGGTGAAGGGTACCCGCTTTTCAGCTATGCGTCCAAATCCGAGGTGGGACATGACCCCAACCTGTTTTATGAATACGACCTGAAAAAGGCCAGAGCGTTCCTGAAGAAAAGCATTTACAAACCAGGTGATCCCATGATCCTGACCTACACCAGTGCCGTCTCAAATGCACGCATGATCGCTGCCATGGTACAGCGCTATATGCAACAGGTCGGATTTACAGTCAAGCTCCAGCAGCTGGAGGCCGGCGTCCAGGCCACCTATACCCGAAATCGTGACCCCCGGGAAGGACACATGACGCTGTATTCCTGGCCCGGTACCAGGGACCCCAGCATGCGCCTGCCGTTGAGTATTCCCAGCGATGCCCCTTATACCTCTTACGCCAATCGACCACGGCAGAAAGAGATGGATGCCCTGGTTATAGCGCAGGGTCGGGAAATGGATCAGGCTAAGCGGATCAAGTTGCTGTACAAACTGCATTCAATCATGGCCGAGGATGCTGCCGGGACTATCCTGATGGGAACCAATATGATTTACGCCCATTCAAAACGGATCGACTATAAATGGCTACCCCACAACGCCTTTATATTCAATCTGCAAAACATACGGATGGTTAAGTAAGGGCAGCAAAGATCAGGTATAACGGGGGTTAACAGGTTATCCTTCCAGCAGCAGCCCCCGATAATCGTACCCGGAGTTCATTTCATTGAAATTCTAGACACACACATACCGCATGACCCTTTGATCGTCATTCGATCTGTCCGGGATTCAATCAGTTCCATTAACGACATATTTAAGAAACCCCTTTTGTTTCGAAAGAGCCCGATTCAAGGTACAGGCACCACATACTTCAATCAACAGGAGATCACGAAATGACAGCTGAGAAGCAGGACCTGAACAAATTCCGAGCCGAGGTATCGGCATGGATGAAAGCGAACAAACCGGCAGATCCCGGTTTTTTACTGCCTCAGACCTTCATGGAAGTAGGGTCCGAAGAGGTCCTGGAATTCCTGCGGGACTGGCAACGCAAGGTCTATGATGCAGGATACATCGGGTTGACCTGGCCAAAAGAGTACGGTGGCAAAGGACTGCCGGAGGAGTATCAGTTAGCAGCAGACGAAGCGATGGCCCATGAGCGGGTTCCGATCATGCTCAACGTGATCGGCCTGGGCTGGGCCGGTCCGCTGGTGCTGAAATCCGGAACAGATGAGGAGAAGCAGAAATACCTGAAAAGGATCCTGACAGCCGAGGATATCTGGTGCCAGGGGTTTTCAGAACCGGATCATGGTTCGGACCTGGGGAACGCCCAGACAAGTGCCGTCAAAGACGGGGATGATTATGTGATCAATGGTACCAAGATCTGGACAACTTTCGGGAACTACTCGAAGTACATGATTCTGCTGGCCCGCACCAATCCCAATACAGAGCGGAAATATGACGGTCTCTCCTTCTTCCTGGCACCCATGGACGTACCTGGCGTGACAGCTGTGCCGATCCAGAAAATCACGGGGGAATATGGCTTCACCGAGACGTTCTTCGATAACGCCCGCATTCCCGCCAGTTGCCTGATGGGAGAAGAGGGGCAGGGATGGCGTGTCGCCATGCAGACCCTGCAGTTTGAAAGGAGCGCCGAAGGTGGTCAGGCCACCCACTATAATTTTACGCCAGTCACCATGGGAGATCTGTTACAGGCGACCGAAAACACCACGAGGGATGGGCAGCCCCTGCTCAAGGACCCCATCGTTCGTGACAACCTGGTGAAGTTCCTGATTGAAGAAAAATCGCTGAGACTGTCGGCCACTCGAGCAGAGATTCCGGCCCTGTGCCAGGACTATCCCTTCTCCCTCGCGCTCAGTGGTAAACTAAGGGCTACCGAGTACTTCCGGCGAATGCGCCAGTATGCCATCAGCCTGCAAGGCGGCAAAGGCAGCCTCTATGTTGGGGATGAAGGCGCCATTGAGGGAGGATTCTGGCAGCGGGCCTACTTCAACAATTTTTCAGCCACCATCGGCGGCGGCACCAGCCAGATTCAGTCAAACATTATCGGGCAGCATGTGCTCGGGCTCCCAAAAAGTTAAGGAGGACGCCATGACAAGAGAAATGAACTATGCGTTGAGCTTCGACGACGAGCAGGCCATGATCATGAAATCAGCCCGGGAGTTCTGCAAGGGAAAATCATCCATCCAGGACGTCCGTGAACTGCTGGGCAGCGATACCGGATACGATAAAAAGGTCTGGAAGGCTATGGTTGAATTGGGCTGGCCCGGGATTGCGATCCCTGAATCTTTCGGGGGGATCGGCCTTGGCATTGGCTCCCTCGTACCCCTCGCGGAGAGCATGGGACGCTATATGCTGGCCACGCCCTTCTTTTCCGCCACGCTGGCAGCACAGGCCCTGTTACGCGGCGGGACACAGTCCCAGAAAGAGGAATGGCTGCCACAGATTGCAGATGGATTGATTGCCACCGTTGCACTCCTGGACAGTGAAGATTGGGGAGCAGACACCATTAACTGCACCGCTGTCGATGCAGGAGATACGCTGAAGCTAAGCGGAACCAAATGGCTGGTGGGTGATGCCGGTGTGGCTGAGCTGTTCGTCGTTTCGGTGAAATACCAGGACAAACCGTCACTGGTGCTGGTCAACGCCGGGCAGTTTCCAAAATCTGCCATTCAGAGGCACACCTTGATCGACGAGACGAAACGTGCCTTCAAGGTCGATTTTTCCGGTGTTGAAGTGGAAAAAAGCCGTCTGCTCGATCCGGCGCTGTCTGAATCCACCATTCGGGACCTGATGTTGATTGGGGCCCTGCTGACCGCTGCAGAAGCAACCGGTACAGCCGCCGCGTCACTGGATAACACAGTCGAGTACCTGAAATCCCGCAAGCAGTTTAATAAATTGATCGGATCCTATCAGGCCCTCAAACACCCAACAGTGGACATTCTTAACGAAATGGAGGCCGCCCGCAGCCATTTGTACCATGCAGCCACCATTATGGGGGATGGACCGCTAAGCGACGACATGGAAATCGCCTGTCGCATGGCCAAGGCCCAGGCCACTGAAGCCCTCCTCTTCGCCGGGGACCGTGATGTACAGTTTCATGGCGGCATGGGATTTACCTATGAATGTGATGCACAACTGCACATACGCCGCGCTCAGTGGTCCCAGCAGCAATTTGGAGATGCTTATCACCACCGAAAGCGACTGGCTTCGCTGTTTTTTGATTAAGGGTCGGCTCAAAAATTAATCAAGTGTTTCCCCGTGGCGTTAAGGAAACACGTTGCTGAAGCATTCTGTCAGCAAAATGTCTAGTCTTAGCGGGACTTTTGCGGACAGTTTATGCCAAGTTATTTTTGTACGATCCCTAACCATCAACTGGAAAACACCATGAACCCTGGTTAAAAGAAGGCGTACTGAATCAGAGAATATCGGTCATTCAATGTTGTAGAACTGAATAGTATCACAATCCATAGCAGGAGAGACAGGATGAAAAAGGGAACGATATTGTTTTTGACAGCTGTCATGTTCTATATGATTTTTACCGGAAGCCTGCTGGCTTATCCCAAAGACGAGGTTCGAGTGGCACTGGCCTACGAGCCGCAAACCGTTAATATCATGGAGATGAAAACCGGGATCGACATCCCGGTGGTGGTGGTGATGCATGAAGCCCTGATGGCTGTTGATCCGATATCCGGTGAGCGGGTGATTAAAGATTCCCTCTCGGAGTCATTGGAGATTCGGCCCGATAACAAGTCGATCAAGATCAGGTTGCGCAAGAATGCCCGGTTTCATACTGGGGACCCTGTCACAGCCCACGACGTAAAATTTACCTACGAACAGATCACAGACCCCAAAAACGCCAACATGATGGCCGGGGTGATGGATGAGATTGAGGAGATCGAGGTTCTGGACGATCATAACCTGATCATTCACCTCTACGAGCCATACGCCCCCTGGCGTGAGCTTTTCTGGATCGGTATCGTTTCGAAGAAGTACTATGACAAAGTTGGCCCAGAGACCTTTCGAAAACACCCGGTGGGTAGTGGGCCCTTTAAATTTGTGAAACGTAAATCCGGTGAGTACATTGAACTCGAATCCTGGCCCCAGCACCCCACCTACAAGGTGGATTACAAAACCCTCCGGTTCATGATCGTTCCCGACGAGGTCACCCGACTGGCCATGCTCGAGACCGGCGACCTGGACCTGGTCAGTGACATTCTGCCCCACCAGCTGAAACGACTGGAACAGAACAAGAACGTGGTGATTAAAAGGGAATCCCGGTTTCCAAGCCTCTACGGACTGGCCTCTAAACCAGACAACTTCCCGGTCCTCAAAGACGGAAATGTCACCCTGGCCATGTCCCACGCCATCAATCGCCAAGAGATCGTTGACCGGGTTTTTCTGGGGGAGGGATATCCACTCTATCTTTACGCGTCCAAATCCGAGCTGGGTTTTAATACAGACACCACCTATGAGTACGATCCGGAGAAAGCCAGAAAGCTCTTGAAAGAGAGCAGCTACAAACCGGGGGACCCGATTATCCTGACCTATACCACCGCCGTATCCAATTCGCGCATGATCGCTGCCATGGTGCAGCGCTACCTGACGACAGTCGGCTTTACCATCAAACTACAGCAGCTTGAGGCCGGAGTGCAGGCTACCTACGCCAGAAAACTGGATCCAAGAGAAGGGCACATGACCCTCTATTCCTGGGGTGGTGGCATGGACCCCAGCATCCGCCTGCAGATGAGTATCAAGAGCGGTAGCCCATATAATTCCTGGCGTTCACGACCTCATCAAAAGCAACTTGATATTCTGATTGATGCCCAGGCACAGGAGATGAACCGGGACAAGCGTCTGGTGATTTTGAAAAAGATTCATAAACTGCTGGGAGATCCATCAGGAGGACCAGTCCTGCTCGGAACCAATATGATTTATGCCCATTCGAGCCGGATTGACTATCTCTGGCAACCCCACGGCGCATTTCCATACGGCCTGCACCGCATCAAAATCGTGAAATAGGATCCGGCATCAACCAACCGGCTGACAGGGTCAGATCAATTTCAGTCGGCACTTTTTAACCCGCGGACTTGGAGAGAGGACAATGCCATACCTGAAAAGGGGTCATCTCAGCATCTACTACGAGGATGTAGGTGAAGGGGAGCCAATCATCACCAACCACGGTCTCTCCGAAGACGGTACCTATTGGAGTGAGACCGGGGTAACAGCTGAACTGGCCGAAAACTACCGGGTCATCTCCATGGACATGCGGGGGCACGGCCGGACAACGATCGACGGTGAGCCGTTCGGTTACGATGTGGCGACCATGGCAGGCGATTTCAATCTTATGGCGGATGAACTGAGCCTGGAGAAGTTTCATATCCTGAGTCACGCAACTGGTGGAATGGCGGCGGTGCGTTATGCCATGACCTCGTCGGAACGGTTGATCAGCCTGATGCTGACAGACACCGGCTCGGCCACTGTGCCAGAATCACCTGCCGAATTCGGGGAGATTGACCCGGGAGAATCACGACAGATGCACATGGCTGGTGTGGAATTCATCAAAAACACAGGGCTTGAGGAACGGTTGCAATACACCCGGCTCAACCCCGGTATTTTCCTGTTCAAGATGGCTGAGCACCCGGATAGTGAAGAGATGTGGCAGATCTATGAAGGGTTTGTCAGACGCCAGGATCCGGTGGCAGTAGGCACCTTCATGGAACGGTTTTATGCCGATCCGAACCCAATGGAAGAGGGATTGCGCCAGATTAAATGCCCCACCCTGATCCTGTTAGGGGAATTTGACCTCCTGTTTATCAAGCCCAGCGACATCATGGCAAAAGAGATTCCAGACAACCGGCATGTCGTCCTTGAAGGTATTGGACACATGACGGCCATCGAGGACCCACCCCGAACCATCCAAACTATCAGCGATTTTCTGGAGACGGTACGTAAAACCGGCAAGTCCAACCCATAGAAGAGGAGTTCATATGGCAATCGAACCGCGATTTCATCTGGTTGAAAAGCATGGACCTATAGTAGTCTGGAAGTTCAGCAACCCACCCAGGAATCTTGCGTCTATTGAAACCATGGAGGAGTATCACCAACTGCTTGAAGATTTTGAAAACGATCCGGAACTGCTGGTAGGGATCATCACCAGTGCTACTCCAGGAAAGTTCATCCAGCACTTTGATGTGTCGACCATTGCCGATTGGTCAAAGAAGATGGATGAAGCCAGCGAAGAGGAGCTGGCTGCGATGAATGCCGAGGCTGAAGAAATACAGGTTCCGACAGATTTCACCACCAAGCCGGTTATCTGTGCCATTAACGGCCCCCTTGAGGGTGGGGGATGTGAACTCTCCCTCTACTGCGACTTCAGGTTCATGTCCAGGGACGCTTTCCTGGGTCAGCCAGAGGTCAATGCAGGCTTTCCGCCGGGATACGGTATTCCCCGCCTGCTTCAGCTAATCGGTCTGGACAAAACCCTGGAGCTCTGTATGACCGGCAGGAGAGTCTTTGCAGATGAAGCGGAACGGATCGGGTTGGTCACCCGGGCCTGCGATCCGGATAAGCTGGAAGCAGAGGTGCTGCAATTTGCCCTGACCCTGGCTGGAAAGTCGCCAGTGGCTCTCTCCCTGATCAAGAAAATCATTTACGGCTGTCGCGACCTGAGCCTGAAGGATGGGCTGGCGTTGAACCGGGACCTGTTCATCGAAGGCATCCAGAGCGACTACGCCAAAATGATGATGAACCTGTATCTACTGGCCGGACAGGATAGCGAAAAGCTGGTCGCAGCTATTATAACGGCTGGGGGCGACATGGAGAAAGCCGCTGAACTGTTGCAAAGCGAAACTCATTAAGATCCCAAACGGCAAAAATCCCAAAATAAAACAGACCGGTTCAACCGCTCTTGCGGCAATCAATTCCATCCTATTCTTTTGATTTTTTTAGCCATATATTTTTTTTGAACGATTTTAACATTATCCATTGACAGATATCTGATGCATCAGATATCTGTCAAAAAAGAGATACACAAGTTTCCCGCAATTCATTGCGGATATCGTTCCCTTCATGAGAAGGGGAAAGAGATTAACTGATGGAGGTAGAAAAATGAAAATGACCACTGAAGAAGCCTTTATTAAGGTTCTGCAGATGCATGGCATCGAGCACGCGTTTGGTATTATTGGTTCAGCCATGATGCCAGTTTCCGATCTCTTCCCCAAAGCAGGAATCACATTCTGGGATAATGCACATGAAGGTAACGCCGGGATGATGGCTGATGGTTACACTCGCGCATCCGGTAAGATGTCCATGATGATTGCCCAGAACGGTCCCGGTATCACTAACTTTGTGACACCAGTAAAAACAGCTTATTGGAACCATACGCCTTTATTGCTGGTAACTCCCCAGGCCGCCAACATGGCCATGGGACAGGGAGGCTTCCAGGAAGTTCCCCAGATGGCCGTTTTCGAGGATATGGTCGCTTATCAGGAAGAGGTCAGGCATCCATCACGGATTGCCGAGGTTCTGAACCGTGTGATCATTGAAGCAAAACGTGCTTCTGCTCCAGCCCAGATCAACATTCCCCGCGACTTTTGGACACAACAGTTTGATTTTGAACTGCCGATTGCTGCTGAGATTGATCATCCCGCCGGCGATGAAAATGCTATTGCCAAGGCTGCTGAACTGCTCTCAAATGCCAAATTCCCGGTGATCCTGAGTGGCGGCGGTGTTGTGATCAGTGGCGCCATCAAGGATACAGCCGCTCTGGCCGAAAAGCTTGACTCTGCTGTTTGCTGTAACTACCAGCATAACGACGCTTTCCCCGGCAGCCATCCGCTGCATGCAGGTGTCCTGGGCTACAATGGTTCCAAAGCGGGTATGCAGTTGATTTCCAAGGCCGATGTGGTTCTGGCTTTGGGTAACCGTCTGAATCCCTTTGCAACACTGCCCGGGTACGGAATGGATTACTGGCCGACTGACGCTGCTCTGATCCAGGTTGACATCAACGCCGCACGCATCGGCCTGACCAAGAAAGTGGCAGTGGGAATTGTCGGTGATGCCGGGAAAGTAGCCAGGGGCATTCTGGCCAAACTGTCTGCTACAGCAGGTGACGCTGACCGTGAAGCACGCAAGGCAACCATCGCCAAAACCAAGGCGGACTGGGCTGCTGAGCTAGCTACCATGGATCATGAAGATGACGACGCCGGCACAACCTGGAACGAGAGAGCACGCCAGACTGATCCAGATAAGATCACTTCTCGCATGGCCTGGCGAGCGATCGGTAAGGCACTGCCTGAAAACGCCATTATCTCTTCCGATATCGGAAACGCCTGTGCTCTGGGTGCCGCCTACGCAAGCTTCGAGGAGGGTCGCAAATACCTGGCTCCTGGCATGTTTGGTCCCTGCGGTTACGGTTTCCCTTCCATTTGCGGTGCCAAGATTGCCAAGCCGGACGTTCCGGTTGTCGGTTTCGCTGGTGACGGTGCCTTTGGTATTTCCATGAACGAAATGGTTTCTGTTGGTCGGGAAGATTGGCCGGCCATTACACAGGTTATTTTCCGCAATTACCACTGGGGGGCTGAAAAACGGAACTCCACCCTCTGGTATGACGACAACTTTGTGGGAACTGAATTAAACCGCAACGCATCCTACGCAGGTATCGCCAAAGCATGTGGTGTGGAAGGTGTTCAGGTTTTCACCATGGATGAACTGACAGCTGAGCTGGCCAAAGCAGTTAAGGCCCAGATGGAAAATGGTGTCACCACTTTCATCGAAGTCATGACCAACATGGAATTGGGCGAGCCATTCCGCCGAGATGCCATGAAGAAGCCGGTTGAAGTTGCCGGAATCAGCAAGTCCGACCTGAAGCCTCAAAAAGGTGCATAAGGAGGCGTTGGTTTCCACCATCTGTCAGGCTGCCGTTTTTAGCGGCAGCCGATGTTAACAGCCGGGGCGGGCATAATACGCCCCGGACTTTGATCCACGTAATAAAAGAGTAAAGGGGGAAAACCCATGGAAGAGAAAACCAATTGGCTCGACTATGATGTTGAAGAGATGGTGGCGGGTGATAAAGAGAGCCTATGGCATCACTTAAAGCCTCATAAAGTTTTTGAGTCCCAGGAACAGATGATCATTGTTGAAGGCAAAGGACTGATGGTCAAGGACATCCGGGGCCGTGAATTCCTGGACGCCACTTCTGGCGGTGTCTGGAGTGTCATGGTCGGTTACGGAAGGGACTCTATTGCAGACGCCGTATGCGCTCAGCTCAAAAAAATGCCCTATTTTGCCGGCGTATTTGGCAATATTCCGGCCATTAAATTCGCTCAGAAACTGCTGGAAAAACTGCCTCGAATGGACAAGGTATACTTCTCCAACTCCGGTTCAGAAGCAAATGAAAAGGCCTTTAAAATCATCCGTCAGGCATCCCGTATTGATCCTGCTCGGAAGGGAAAATACAAAATCATGTACCGGGACCGAGACTATCATGGCACCACCATCGGCACCATGAGTGCCACCGGCCAGGCACAGAGAAAGCAGGATTATGGTCCCTTCGTAGAAGGGTTTGTGGAATTTCCCCACTGTGCTTGCTACCGCTGTCCCTATGGAAAAACTTATGGCAGTTGTGACATCGAATGTGCCAGAAAGGTTGAGGATGTCATCCTCAAAGAGGGTGCTGATACCATCGGCGGTTTGATCGTAGAGCCCATTACAGCTGGTGGCGGAATTCTGAAGCCTGTCCCCGAGTACTACCCCATTCTCCAGGAGATCTGTCAAAAATATGACATCTGGATGATCATGGATGAAGTCGTCTGCGGGTTCGGTAGAACAGGAACATTCTGGGGACATGATCACTACGATGTTGATCCGGATATCATTACCATGGCTAAAGGGCTCGCCAGCTCGTATGAAGCTTTATCTGCCACGGTAGTAAAACAGAAGGTCTTTGACACCTTCTTGAATGACCCGTCGGATTCTGAAAAGCGGTTGAACTATTTCAGGGATATCTCGACCTATGGAGGATGTACCTCTGCACTGACCGCTGCTCTTGAAAGCACGCGGATCATTGAAGATGAAAATCTGGTTGAAAACAGTGCCAAAATGGGCGCCTACCTGAATGAGCAATTGGAAACCCTCAAAAAATATGACGTTGTTGGAGATGTCCGGGGTCAGGGGCTTTTTGCCGGTCTCGAGTTTGTAACAAACCGGACTACCAAAGAGCCTATTTCAGAAGAACAGATGGCGCAACTCATGGGTAATGTCATGGCAGAAAACGTGATTGTTGGACGAACCAACAGCAGTTTTGATGGGCTGAACAATATCATGAATTTTGCTCCCTGCCTGATCATCACCAAGGAGCAGATAGATACCATCGTGGCCGCTGTGGCAACCGCCATCGAAAAAACGTTCAGCTAACCATTTTTCCTCTCATTTCTGCTGAATGATAACATAGCCAGTAGGCAGCCAGCTGAATGAAGTGTTCAGGTGCACAGAAGAGGTCAGCCCGGCACCCCTTCCTGTGTACCTATCGATACAACGCATTTATTTCATCAACTGATTGCCGATAATTAGGTCCGCTTTCACCCAAAACAGATGAGGAATCCAACCATGGACGGTCAACTTGATGTATCACCCCTTAGAGAGCACGTATATGCCTACCTGCGAAAGCAGATGAATCTGGGCACACTCACTCCCGGGTCAACCATCAATATCAAAGAAATCGCCAGCCATCTGGGAATCAGCAACACCCCCCTCAGAGACGCCCTGATCCACCTGGAAATTGAAGGGTTTGTCACCATCTTGCCCAGAAGGGGCGTACGGGTAAACGTACTTGAACTGCAGGATATTAAAAATGCTTACGACACCATCGGCATGGTTGAGGCATCCATTGTACTGAGCTGCTTTGACAAGATCAAGCCAGCCCACATTTCAAAACTTGAGAAGCTCAACCGGATCATGATATCGGATATTGAGAAGAATGATTTCAGGCGACTGTTTAAAACAAACCTTGAATTTCATGACATCTATATCAACATCTCAGGCAACGAGCTCCTCAAAAAAATCATCCTTCCCATTAAACTCCGGCTCTATGATTTTCCGCGACACAATTATGACAGCGAATGGGAGATGAGAAACTGCGGGGAGCACCAGTCCTTCATCGACTATTTGAAGGCCGGTGATGCAAAAGAAGCGGCAAGAATCCTTCAGGATGTCCACTGGTCCTTCGAATACCAGGAAAAATACATCAGGAAGTTCTACGAGATGGCCTAGTAAGCTGACAGAGATCAGGCATTTCTATCCGCTTTCAGATCCCTTACAGAATCAGCCGGGATGTACAATCAGAATATCCGTTAGGGAAAAATGCCAAGACGACTGGTGCACAGCTGCCCTATGGAATTTACTCTACACGAAAATATCAATTACTTGCCACTAACTTTTCTACCAGACCTTCTGACCAGTGTCTGCGCGTCAACACTCAATGGATGTTTATTCTACTACGAACAGGTAAAATCCGTGGAGAAACCTTCTTGAACGTGTACATTTGGCACAGGTCAACCCTTAATAACTGATATATTGGACAAATAAATGCTGTTCTCTTGATTTGCATTCCCCTCCGGAATACCCTAAACTTAGAAATTAACAGGAAACATACTGCATTGATATTTTTCGGGCATCCGCAGTATCAATGCCGCCAGAAACCAAGCGGTTGTAAAAGGGGAACAGCATGAGCCGTCTAGACAAATTATGGAAAAAGGGACAGGATTTTCTCGGTGTTCAATATCCAATTATGGCAGGTGCCATGACCTGGATTTCTGATCATCGATTTGTCGCTCATGTCTCAAATGCCGGTGGATTTGGTTGTCTGGCAGCCGGTAATCTTCCACCTGAGATACTCGCCCAGGAAATCGACAAGACAAAGGCGACAACGAATAAACCGTTTGGTACCAATCTGATCACCATTTCTCCCAACTATCATGAGCACCTGAAAATCGCCCTGGACAAGGAGGTTCCCTACCTTATTTTTGCAGGCAGTTTCCCGCGTGCATCCGAGATCAAGCTTGCCAAGGCAGGAGGTGCCAAGGTAATCGCATTTGCATCCAACGAATCCATCGCCAAGCGGATGATTCAATCAGGGGTGGACGCTCTGATGCTTGAAGGGAGTGAGGCCGGCGGACATATCGGCCATGTCTCCCTGGTCATTCTGCTGCAACAGGTGCTATTCCATCATGATGACATTCCCATTTTTACAGCCGGTGGCATTGCCACGGGAGAAATGATGGCACATCTCCTTCTGATGGGGGCCGCCGGAGTGCAAATGGGTACCCGGTTTATCCTTTCCGAAGAGTGCGAGGTCCATCCAAAATTCAAGCAATCCTTTATCAAAGCTCGATCACGAGACGCCATTGCCACACCGGGAGTCGGCTCCGAGCTCAACGTCGTAGCTGTGCGTGCGATCCGGAACAAGGGTATGTCTGAGTTTACTGATATGCAGATGGATCTGATCCTGAAGAAACGAAAGGGGGAGATTACCCAAAAAGAGGCTCAGTACGAGGTGGAAAAATTCTGGATGGGTGCGCTTCGAAATGCGGTAAAAGACGGGGACATTGAACATGGCTCTCTAATGGCAGGCCAGAGTGTCGGTCTGGTGAATAAAACACAGACCATTGAGGATATTTTCAACGAGATGATCCAGGACGGAGAGAGCGCCCTGGAGAAAATCGTCGACAAGCTGAAAATCTAACGGAGAGCTATCGTGGACTCTTTTGAGGATATTCGACCCTATCGCGATGATGAACTACCGGCGGTTATGCAACGTCTGGTTAGAAATGATCTTCTGATTTCAACCATTCGTATGATTGTCTGGCCTAAGTGTCCGGCTTTTCTGATCGGCCCCGTTAATTATGTCGTAAAATGGGTGCTGAAACGCAAGCTGCGACGGATCCGATCCGTGCATGAATTTCAGCTGAAAATTGTTGGGGAACTGCTACTAAAATGGGTCATTTCCCATTCCATTGATCATTTGAGCAGTTCCGGCCTCGAAAACCTCCAACCTGATCGCTCCTATATTTTTATCAGCAACCATCGGGATATTGTCCTGGACTCTGCGCTCCTGAACTATATTCTCAACGATGCCGGCCACAAGGTTCCCTATATCGCTTTTGGTGACAACCTGCTGGTAAACGAGTTGGTGTCTGACCTCATCCGTGTCAATAAGGCCTTCATCGTTAGACGGGATCTGTCACCGAGGGAACAGCTTAAAGCGCTGAAACACCTGTCGGCCTACATCAACCACATTCGCAGCGAGGGCAGCCATTTCTGGATCGCACAGCGGGAAGGGCGGGCTAAGGACGGCATTGACACAACCAACCCGGCCATCATCAAGATGATTTACCTCAGTGAACGAAAAACGCAACCGGATTTTGGCACCTTTATCCAGTCTTGTAACATCGTTCCGGTTGCCGTGTCATACGAAAAAGACCCCTGCGATCGCCTCAAGGGATGGGAACTCTATCGAAAGGGTAAATCCGGGCAACACAAAAAGCGGAAACATGAAGACCTGATCGCCATGGCAGCTGGTATTTCAGGCCACAAAGGACGAGTGCATGTCGCCTTTGGAAAACCGCTGGATCAGGCATTCGAGAATGAAAAAGAAGTGGCACAGGCTGTTGATGAGGCCATCCACAACCAATACCGTCTCTGGCCCTGCAACTATATCGCCCATGATGTGGTTTACAATGAGAGTACCTACTCCAACGAGTACAACAGCGATGAGAAGGCGCAGTTTCTAGCCCCGTATGATAACCTCAAGCTCGAGGTCAGGCGGGTGGTTCTGCAGTGTTTTGCCAATCCCATCAACAGTCGGAACGGCTGTTGTCCGGGCGATTGATCGACATCTCCAGGCAGACAGTCAGCCCCGACATCCCACCATCCGATAAGGGAACTGCCCTGTCCTCAAAGGATCTGGCTCACTTTTATTATTCCTGAACATAAGGCAATAGAAAACTGAATACCGCACCACTATCTGGATTGTTTTCCGCCCAGATTTTTCCACTATGAGCGCTGACAATCTCCTGGCATATGGCCAGACCGAGGCCTGTTCCACCTGCCCCCGTCCTTGTCGTACTGCTTTGAGCGAACTTGTCAAATATAAAGTCCAGTTCATTTTCCGGAATGCCAGGGCCTTCATCCTTAAAAGAAACTGACAATGAGAAATTGGGGGAGTCGTTGTTATTTTTCGAATCATCAGCAAGATGATTGACCTCCATACAAATGGAAATTACGCTGCCCTTTGGTGCAAACTGGATGGAGTTCTGCAGGATATTATGGACGACCTGGCTGATTCTGTTCGTATCGCAGATGATATTTGTCGATATGTCGGATCGGTTGATTTCGACAGAGATATTCTTGTCCTCAAGTTGTTGACTGAACCCCGTTACCATTTCGCGGATTATCACTGAGATATCATATAGTGCAAAGGTATATTTGGTCCGGCCGGCATCCAGCTCGGACAGGTCAAGCAGATCATTCACCATCTCCATCATACTGTTACTGCTACTAATCACCTGCTGAAAACACTCCAGCGTCCTGTCCCGGGCCGATTTAAAATGCTTCATTCCGATATAGGCAAAGCTCAGGATATGATGCATCGGAGTACGCAATTCATGTGTCATGTTCGACAGGAACTGGTTCTTTGCCTGGTTGGCCCTCTCCGCTTCAGTCTTGGCTATTTCCAGTTTTTCATTGTTCCGTTCCAGGTCCAGGGTTCTTTCCTGGACCTTTTTCTCCAGGCCGATAGCCTTGAAGGTGGTCATCGCCAATTTATCAGCCAGAATGACAGCATAGAGTTTATAGAGAGTATCCTTGATTATTTTTTCATCAATCTTCCCCAATTCACTCATATCCCTGACGTTAATACTGAACACCTCCACTTCGGTTTCGCAGATAACGGATGCGGAAGCGGGTTTGTTGCTGATCAGGCTCATCTCTCCAAATATATCACCTTTCCGTTGCAACTTTAATATATGGTCACCCTGCTTGTAGATACCGATCACCCCCCGCATCAAAAAAAAGATCCTATTATTTGATTTGTCCTCCACCAGAATTTTATCACCCATATAATACTTATCTATTGAAGAAAGCGGTACCAGCTGTTCGATGACCTTCTCATCGACCTCTTTGAATAGAATCGTGTGTTCCTTTAGATATTGAATAATCTCAAGGTTGCTCTTATTCAATATGCTTTCATCAAAAGGGATGGAATATTCGTGTCGGTAAAATTGTTCCATAGTGATCTGGACGTGGTTTAACAGAAACAGGTTGCCTGGAACTCAGGCAGTAGATGATTTTTTACCATACAGATTGAAATTAAAAAGGAAAAGGACTATCGAGGCGTTATCCGCTACATCAAACAGCTGCACACCTCAGGCGCTTCAAAATAAACGGCCAGTACCAGGCCGTTAGCCGCAGGTTTTCAATATAGCCACAATGGCCTCCGAAAGGTTGTATGGCAAGTTCAACTGATGGGGAGAGATCCGCATTTTTGAAATCATCGACTGAAATAATGGGATCATCCTCAGCTGTGATAATGGTTAACGGCAGATCAATGCTGTCCAGGTAACCTTCCTTGAGTGTATACTCTCCAAAATAGACAGCTGGATCCCGGTAGTTGGAATACCGATTCAACAGAATTTCCGTCATGGTCCAGCAGTTGTCCTCCTTCAGTACATCTGCAATATCGTACACCCGGGGATAGAGCACCTGCTTTTTCAGAAGAGACCGCCTCCACTTTTTGAGAAAATAGCTTTTCAACATGATGGTGGCGTCAATGTTCAGGGTCGCCTGCATCGGGTCCAGCGGAGGATTTACACAGAACACCTGACTGAGGTTTGAAATCGGATGTTCCTGACAGCAATGGGCAATGCGGATCGCGAAGTTTCCGCCCATGGAAAAACCGATCAGGAAAACCGGCAGATCGGCATGCTGGTCTGCGATGGATTGAACCGCATTAAAAGATTCATCCAACAACGTTCCGAAAAAAGGACCTTCATTGAGGTGGTGACTGTCACCGTGATCACGCAGGTTCAGCCGGAAGACATCATACCCCTCCTTAAAAAGAAACCGGCCGGTGCTGGTGATATACGCCGACTTCTCGCTGCCCTCCCAGCCATGAATCAGAATAACCAACCCCTTATCGGGTTCCCTGTTTTTCGAATAAAATCCCTGCAGTCGGACACCATTCCCCACGTCCAGGATCTGCTCGACGGCAACCGCCTGCATCGGGTTTTGACCCAGATTCCGCAGTTTACTGCTGGCCAGAATCGTCTGCAGGGTTCTGTTTTTTAAATAGGCGGGCGGTGAAAAGATCTCTGGATTCATATCAGTTGCTGGTACGGGTTTGCATCACACACTTTTGCTGATTTTTGTTGTGTCTGAATGGCAGGCCCGGAGCTTGTCTGTTCCCTTGTATTTCGGATCTACTGCTATCATCTCTTCCAGGATCGCGATTTTTTTCTGATTGAGAGGTTGCCGACTTGTACCGTTTCTCAATCTTGAAATAATCAGGGACACGCTTCTCTCCCTTGCGGCAATCGGATGATAAACCGCGCGCCTTGTCCGGGAGCAGATTCAACCTCAATTGTGCCATGATGGCCATTGGTGATAATGGTATAGGATACCGACATGCCAAGCCCGGTTCCCTGTCCAACCGGTTTGGTGGTATAAAATGGCTCAAATATTCGCTTTCGTGTCTCCTCATCCATCCCTGGCCCGTTGTCTTCGACTTCTATCCGGGCCACCTCCCCTTCATCTATGGTCCGAACGATAATTCGTGGCGGGTGGGGCAATTCAGACCCTTTCATGGCCTGGGCAGCGTTTCGCAGCAGGTTGAGAATGACCTGCTCAATCTCAGTCTCGGTGCAGATAACCTTTTTCAATTCCGGATCAAAATCTCTTTCCAGTCGAATATGCTTGAAGTCAAACTGTTTTGAAAAATCATAGTCGTTACTGGCCAGATCGATAGCATTCTCAAGAATCGGGACAATTTCAACAGGAGCCAGCCGGGATCCGTTCTTACGGCTGAATTTCAGCATATTCAGGATAATTTGGGAAGCTCGTTCGCCTGCCTCCCTGATCCCTTGCAGGTGCTCAGGAATAGCCCTCTCCGCCAGATAGCTCTGCATTGTTTCCAAATCCAGCCCAACTTTTTCAGCAGCTTCCCGATTTTTTTCCATCCCCGGAGACAGACGCCGAATAATATTCTGAGATCCCTGCAGGATTGCACTCAACGGATTGTTGATTTCATGAGCCATCCCGGCGGCCAGGCCACCAACAGATGCCATCTTTTCAGTTTGCACTATCATCTCCTGCATCTTATTGCGGCGAGTTATATCGATAAAATAGACCAATAATATATCGCCGATGAGCGCCATAAAAATTTCAACAGGCTTCTGCTCCCCGTTTTTGCAGGTAAGCAGACGTTCTTCCAGAACAACCTTGTTGCCGGTGGTTACCGATTCATAGAAAAGGCTGGCTGATTCATTGGCCATTTTTCGTCGTGTACTACGATCGGGATACGCCATCCGCCACCAGTTATGCACATCACTGATCTCTTCCAGCTGATAGCCAAATGTTTTTGTGAAATTCTGGTTGACGTAGGTGATTCTGTATTCGTGATCGATGACAAAGAACGGAAATGGCGATAAGTCTGCCATTTTCCTGAATTTTTCCTCACTCGTCTGCAGATCAACCATTTGTTTCCCGATCTGGTCCCCCATATTCTTCATGGCAACCACCAGATCCTTGAACTCTTCATAAATATCAAACTGGTCAAAAGAAACCGACCTGTTGTGAGCATAGGCATTGGCGATGGCGCTCATATCAGAGAGGGGTTTCCTCAAAAATATGGTCAGGATGGTCTGTGTAGCCGCCAATAGGGTCACTACTATCAACAGGATAATCACTATTGATGACCACAGCAATCGCCTTGTAGCTGCCTGCGTATATTCCATGGTCAAGCCAATCTGGACATAGCCGACGAGTTCTCCTGCATGGAAAACCCTGCCGGTTTTGACAACCAGATCCCCCTGACTTGTTTTTCGGATATAATAAAACCGTTCATTCAAATTTGTAGTGATCTGAAGGATAGCGACCTCATTATCTGAGGCATAGGCTGACCCTATCCGCATAACGGTCTCTTTATCGTAATTCATCAGGGGAATGTCCAGACTTTGAACCAGGTTGGTCCGATACCTGTCCGTTTTTTTCAGCAGGCGGTCCCGGGCATTTTCAACAGCCAGGTAATAGTTGACAGCCAGTGCAATGGCCGCAACCAGGATGACAATTGCCGATATACTGATAGTCAGACGCCGGGCAATGGAAATCCGATTGTTCATCCTGGGGAATCCTTAATTGGAAGGTTGAGTCACTCTATCAAAACAGCTGGCATCACAGCTTCTCTGGTTATCAGAACCTCATTCTTTCAGAGAAGAATAGCCGATCAATGGGCAATACCCGAATTTGAACGTTAAACTATACATGACTTTCAACGGAAAGACAAGGTGCGGCAACCCGTCAACCGCTCTTCATT
>JAOZRE010000339.1 GCA_029940215.1 bacterium
ACTGCCAGCGCATATTCTTCTGGGTGGACTCTATTCCACCATCAACAAAATTCCACAAGCTATCAAAGAGTATGAAACAGTTCTTGCGCTGGATAAACATCAATATGATATCTATATTTTGTAAAGTTCAGCTATACTTTGACTGAATTTTAACGAATACAGCAATTTGCAGACTTAAAAATACGAGATTGGCATCCAGAACCCCGGCCCGCAGGCCGGGGTAACAACTTGTACCCTGAAAGGGGGGGGAGGGGTGATACTGTTACTCGAACTGTTTCCTGAGTTCCCGTTTCAGTACCTTTCCGGCCCCGCTAACGGGTATCTCATCCACGAAGATAATCTCACGGACTTTCTTATAGGCCGCCACCTTCGGGTTAGTGAATTCCATCAGTTCAGCAGCCTCTACACTGGCTCCATCAACCAGTTTGACAAAGGCGATAGGGGACTCTCCAACAGTATCATCAGGTTTTCCGATGACAGCACATTGTTCCACCGCTGGATGGGTAAAGATCACCTCTTCCAGTTCCCTGGGATATACGTTGTATCCCTTATAGATGATCATATCCTTGAGGCGATCCGTGATAAACACAAAGCCGTCTTCATCCAGCCGCCCGATGTCACCCGTGCGTAACCAGCCATCTTTCAGAACCTCTGCTGTTGCGTCCGGACGATTCCAGTATCCCTGCATCACCTGGGGTCCTTTAATGCAGATCTCACCCTCTTCTCCTACCGATACAACTTCTCCGCTGGCAACATTCACGATTTGCACATCGGTATCAAAAACCGGCAGCCCAACCGATCCCAGACGAATATTCTCCCGTCGAGGGGGGTTGGATGTCGCGCCCATCGTGCATTCAGTCAGTCCGTATGCCTCAACCACGGTGCCGCTGAAGGCGTCCAGCAGTTTGCCCATCACGGCTCCCGGCAGAGGCGCTGCCCCTGACGCAGCGTATTTGACAGATGTGAGGTCGTAGTCATCAAAGTTGGACAGGTTGATCAGGGGGATAAAAAGTTGGGGCGCTCCACCCAGAATCGTCACATTGTACTTGGCAATACCGTCGATGTACTCCTGCGCCTCGAAGCGGGGGAAAACCACCATGGTCGTACCACTTGAAATCTGCATATTCAAGTATCCCACTGTTCCCATGGCGTGAAACCAGGGCACCACAACCAGAGCCGTCTCCTTATCCTGTACTGAAATTCGCGATTCCGGATCCGCTTCAGGGGGAAAGAGTGTTGTCAACTTACCATCCTTGTACTCAGCGTGAGTTCCATCAGGCCAGCCGCCGAATTGCAGGCAGTTGGTAAACACATTGTAGTGGGTCAGCATCACGCCCTTGGACAGTCCAGTGGTTCCGCCAGTATACGCAATATGCGCCAGGTCTTTCTTCACATCGATGTCCACCTTGCCGGTGTACGGTTCATATTTCGCGAGCAACGGCACCATATCAAGGGTATCAGGAACGTCAATCTTCCCCAACGGTTTCAGGGGTTGTATTAACGCGTTGTAACAATCGGCAATACTGGTGGTAATCACTTTTTCCACCGACGTCTCGGAGATCACTGGCTGGATACCCGGATAGATCAGGTCCAGGGAAATCAGGATTTTGGCGCCGGAGTCACACAACTGGTGCTTCGCCTCCGGGGGTGACAGCATGGGGCTGAGGGGTGTAAAGACACCACCGATTCTCAAAGCGGCATAATAGGCAATGGCAAACTGCGGGCAGTTGATCAGGTTGATCGCTACCCGGTCTCCCTTTTGAACACCCATGTCCAGAAGAGCAGAGGCAAAGCGGTCGCTGAGATCTTTCAACTCCTGATAGGTCAGTTCCATACCCCCAAAAATAATGGCGACCCGGTTCGGGACCCTGGCAGCGGTCTGATCCAGGAATTCGTATACTGGCAGTTCAGGATAGTCCAAGGTTTTCGGCCAGTGTTTCGGCCATGCCTTAAAATTTTTTCCCATCATCATCCTCCCTTTATTAGGGATCGTTCATAAATAACTTGGCATAAACTGTCAGCAGAATACCAATTATTTTTTGAGCCGACCCTTAGATTTGTTGGTTTACAATTTCGAGCAACACGGATTTAGAGATCGTTCATAAATAACATCACACTAACCTGTCTACAAAAAGAATGTGACAGCGACGTGTTTCTTTTACGCAAATGAGAAACACTCGACTAATTTATGAGCCGACCCCAAGGAACTCAACGCTGGAGCCTGTCAATCGAAAAAGACTCGATTTTCAATAGGAACCATACAGACAGTCAATTGAAATTGCAAGTTGAAGCAGGGCAATGTCCGGTTAGACTTTTACATCCGTACCGTGTCCGATACAAAATGGTAAAAGTCCTCTCTGTTTTGGTTTTGGACCTTTTTACGATACAAGGATTTCCAATATTTACGGTATATGTTAGGATTCGAGTTCAATAGGAAATAAACAGCGGTGTGGATTCAACAGGGGGACAAACCTGTTTTATGATGATGGTTTTAATAGCCCGCTGCCAAAACCAACCCTTTCACTAAACATTAATGGATCCGGTAACCAACTATTGTGAAGCCATCCTGGGTGAAAACCTGACAGCTATATCAGCGATCCGGTTGATACCTGAACTCGCCGGTTGCTCCGACGATCTGTTGAAAATGATCTACAAGTACAGCAAAACTGTGGATATTCAGCCCGGGGAGGTTCTGATCCAGGAAGGGTTGTTTGATCAATGGGTCTATTTCGTGATCGAGGGTGAACTGGATGTGGTCATCGATGGAGATCACCTGGGCAGTACAGGCGGACCCATCGTTGGAGAACGGTGCATACTGGGGGAGCCCAGGGGAGCAAACCTGGTATCCGGTAAAGACGGACTCATGGCCCTGGGCGTCGAAATGTCGATCATTGACGAACTCAACCGTAAGATCAACAACTTTCAGCAGACCGCCTCGAGTGATGAGGAGGCCAAGGCTTTTGCCGATGATCAGATGGCAGTGGCACTGGAGTTGTTGACAATTATCCTGAACGAGGTTATCGGAAGAATCAGCAATCTCTACGATTCCGGTCTGGAGGGCGTCAAGCAGTTGAACGAATCGGACAACACCCTGACCTCAAAATCGAAGGGACTCTTTGATTTCTCGAGTACCCCACAGCAGGAGGCCGGAGATGACTTGAACGGTTCCACGCGGGAGTTTCTGCTTTACAGTTTTGAGGATTTCAGCGGAACCGTCTATTTCGAGCTCCTGCAAAAACACCTGTCCAGTTATGGATATGTTGAATTTTCCATGGAGGAGTGGAAGAAGCGGTTTGCTACCGATCAGCACGGAAACGTCACCATCAAAAAGGCTTTTGACTGGCTCTATCAGGACTACCAGATCTCAAACACTGTTCTGGTGGATATCGCCACTTCAATCTTTGAAATTGCCAGCCTTTACACATCAGCTGCAAACAACGCGGTCAACCAGGTTTTTTCCGCTTTTGAAAGAGAGCGGGATAAAAAGCGGGCGATGGAGACCTCAAACCAGGACCGGATTCAATCAAGCCAGGAAATCATCGGCCGGATTCGAGCGGACCTGTTCGACCCTATTGATGCCAAAAGAGATTCCGCAAGTGACGACTCCGAGGAGACAGGTTCCTCCAAAATGAGCCAGGTCGATATTGACGCTCTGTTCGGTTAAGCCACAACCACCAACCGACTTTGACGTTCCCCGGTTATCGATGAAATTCCGGTAGCACCTTCTCTACATAGTCCAGGTCAAACATCGCATCAACGGCCAGTATCCCCGAGTAAATCGCCGCGTCCATGCCACTGCCCCAGGTTTTTTCGCCATAGCCGTCACCAGCAAAATAGAGCCCTTCAAGATCCGGCAGGGTGGTATCCGGACGCCGGTCCCCAATAGGCGGCCAGTCGCCGAACCCTTTGTCCGAACAGGTCCAGATTTCCCAAATTGTGTTTTCCCTGAGATCGGGAAACACTTTGTGAAACAGTTTCCGTGATACATCGATCACGTGGTCAACCTTCTGTTTATTGCGCAACTCACCATCGGTCAGTGCAATGGAATATCCCAGCAAATGTTTACCGTCAGGACTCAAAGATGGAGAAAAATTGCTGGACATGACGGAGATGATATCCACATCGCCAATATAACCCTCTTCAGCTTTGATCACAGATGGGGCCAGCAGCCAGCTTTTAGAATTCATACCGGCCCTGGAAAACACGTCATAATTAACAGCGACGTATCCCGTCAGCATACCCACACTGAAAAAATCTGTTTCCACCTTCTTGACCATCGGTTCGGGAAACAACTGTTTTGGCAGAAACCCCCAGATTTTTCGAATGGGAACCGTACAAACTGCCCGATTCGTATGGAAAATTTTCGCCTCCCCTTCAACTGAAGCGCGAACACCTGTCACCTGTCGATTCTCAAACAGCACCTCCTCAACCGCCGCCCCGGTTAAGATCTCACCACCACCGGCCGTGATTTTCTCCGCCATCTGCTCTGCAATTTTCACAAATCCAGGCTTCGGGACAATACCGGTCGAACCTGATATCAGGTTCATTCCTATCCTGCCGGCGGTATGCATAAAGCGGATGAAGTCCCCGGCCGGAATCATTTTGGGTTCCCCCATCACCATATGAATAGAGGCCACCGCCGCCAGATATTCGTATACCTTTCGATCATCAGTACGCTCAGTCAACCACTGATCAAAGGAGATGCGATCCCATTCGACCAGGACAGGTTCGGGTGCTGTCAGCATCTCCCTTAACAACCGCTTGGCTGTCCGATTGGACTCCAGACTCATCCAGTCATAGGCGCCCCCTTTCAGAAAAGGAAACAGCGCTTCCTGTTCAGGGTCCAGTACTGTAAACCCCTCGTTTCCGGGGAGATCAACCGGTATCCCCAGATAGTCCAGCAGGTAACCGACACGACCCTGTGTGCCCCAGAAGGTCACGTGACCGCCCGCCTCAAAGCTGTAGCCATCCAGCATTCCATCCCGGAATATGGTTTCCAGATCAGGCTGAGATCGATTCACCCATGCATAGACCGAGCGCATGGTTTTTTTATACCCTTCAATACCCAGCTTATTCCCATGAAGGAGCAGGTCTCCCCCCTCCCCGGTGAAACTGACAATACGACCTCCCAGAAAATCCTCACGCTCCAGGATCAGAACTCTTTTTTTCTCCTCACACGCGAGTAACGCGCCAGCTGTCAAACCGGCCAGGCCGGCTCCGATTATAATGG
>JAOZRE010000610.1 GCA_029940215.1 bacterium
CGTATCGCCAAATCGTCCGGCCTCGGATTTGTTTCGAAAGTCTTTAGAGGCAAACTGAAAACTGCGTGCAGTAAGGCGCTCGGTGTTGTCAAAGAGATGTGTGCTAATGATACCCTGAATGATCTGTATTTAGCGGCTTAACTGCTGCAACTTTTTTGTGTTGCACCCGAACAAGCGTATTCACAGTTTACTAAACCATCCGATCGACAAGTGGGATTAAACATGTTATCCGGTGGGTGTCATGTTACATTTCATTGAAAAACATATCCAGGAGAAGACGATGTCTGATAAAGAACTGTTCGGACACAAGGATGGACCCATTTTTACCGTTACCTTGAACCGACCGGATAAGCGCAATGCCATCCCTTTTGAGTGGCTGATCGAATTATGCGATATGGTTGACGAACTGGCTTATGACCCCGAAGTGCGCGTCATCATTATCAAAGGAGAAGGACCGGTGTTCTCAGCCGGTGTCGATTTCAGCTCTCTCGGGGAGTTGGTGGGACGATTTATGGGAGAAAGCGCCGGTGGCGGCATGTCAATCCGATCCGACGTGAGCAAGTATCAGCACTACCTGACCCGTCTGGAGTCCATCGAAATCCCCATCATCTGCGCCATGCACGGCGCCGTGTACGGGATGGCATGGGAGCTGGCCCTGGCCTGCGATATCCGACTGATGAGCGATGATTGCAAATGGGCAATGAAGGAGCTCCAGTTCGGCTTGATCTGCGACTTGGGTGGACAGGCAAGGATGATGAATATCACCACCCCATCCAGAGTGATGGAAATCCTGGGCACCAGCCGTACCTATACAGCTCAGCAGGCTCTTGACTGGGGACTGGTCAACTACCTGCATAAAACCGATGACCTGTTTGCCGAAGCCGAGAAGATGGCAAAGGAGATGATTAAAAACGCGCCCATTGCCGTCGGGGCACTGAAACGGGTGACAAAAAAAGGACAGGGCATGGACCTCAACACTCTGCTGGATATGGAAGGAAATCTCCAGAGCATCCTCCTACGTTCCGAAGACTTCCAGGAGGGGATCTCCGCCCTGATGGAACAGCGGGACGCCAACTGGAAGCGAAAATAATCTCTCTACTTGCAATATAGAATAAAATTCTGATCTGTATCAAATTTTCGTTGACACATTCTGAACTATTAAGTTAATCAAATATTTTGTTAAAGAGTTTTTTTGGGACACTGGTTTTATTTTATAAGAATTATTGGTCGCTTGTTCTCTACCCCTGTCATTATTATAAGGGAACTGGATACTGAATTCAGCTCCTGACAACACATCAAGACCGTTTTAAATTTGGAGGAATCATTTGGAATTATTACAGGTTTTAATCACAGGGTTGGGACAAGGCTGCCTTTATGGCCTGATCGCTCTGGGGTTTGTACTCATTTACAAGGCAACAGAGATTGTTAATTTTGCGCAATGAGAGCTGTTGATG
>JAOZRE010000052.1 GCA_029940215.1 bacterium
GAAGTAAAATTTTTGCTTGTTTCACGTCATTTCAACTCTTTTCGTCCTTTGGAAAGGTTTGTGGGGAGACAAGTATCTACTATTAAAACAGTTTATTGAGGTTGGCTGTTCACGGCTACCCCCAACCAATTGCAAAATCAATAAGAAATATGTCTGAAGAGTACGAACCGGGTAATGACAATCAGATCGATACAGAAGACCAGCAGAAGATCGAACTCCCTAAAAAGTACAAGGTTATTTTGCATAACGATGACTATACTCCCATGGAATTCGTTATCGAAATCCTGATCGATATATTTAAAAAAGATGAAATGACAGCCACAAATATTATGTTGAATGTTCATAACCTCGGACAAGGTGTCTGCGGAATTTACACTTACGAAATAGCTGAAACCAAAGTTGCACGGGTTATGGATATGGCACAACAGCATGAATACCCACTGAAAGCCAGTATGGAGGTAGAGTAAAATTTATGGGAGAAAGATATCGAGAGGATCGGATAATCAGCCGTGAGCTTGAAATATCCCTGATAGCAGCAGTAAGAGATGCCCAGAAAAGAAGGCATGAATATGTGACTCTTGAGCACGTATTTTACGCGATTCTTTTCGACCCTAAAACAGCCCAGGTACTTGAGGGGTGCGGTGGAAACATCTCTGAGTTAAAATATCTAGTGGACCAGTATTTGACGACCAAGATTGACCCGCTTCCTGAAGAGGTAATGCAGGATCCCGTGCAAACCATCGCTTTTCAGCGATTGATGCAGCGGGTCATGGGACATATACAGAATTCAGGGAAAAAAGAGGCGGATGGTGCCGATGTGCTGGCAGCCTTTTTCAAAGAGATTAACTCGCATACGGTTTTCTTCCTGAAATCGCAGGGCATCACCAGGCTCGACATCTTAAAATCGATCTCTCACAGCGAGCTGAAAGATACACCATATTCAGATCCAGAGAAACAGAAGACCTCTTCGCGTGAAAAGGGTGAGAAGAAAAGTGCCCTGGATGCCTATACCGTCAATCTAACACAAATGGCAAAAGATAATCAGATTGATCCGGTGATCGGAAGACATGACGTATTAGAGCGGACCATGCAGGTGCTCTGCCGGCGGCGGAAAAACAACCCGATTTTTGTGGGTGACCCCGGTGTTGGCAAGACTGCAATCTCAGAGGGGTTGGCATTAAAAATGGCTTCTGGAAAGATTCCGGACATTCTGAAAGAGGGAGAAATATTCAGCCTGGACATGGGGGCCCTTCTGGCTGGAACAAAATTCCGGGGCGATTTCGAACAACGGCTGAAATCCGTCATTGTTGAGATCGAAAAACGTCCCAAAGCGATACTGTTTATCGATGAGATTCACACCATTGTTGGGGCCGGATCTACCAGCGGCAGTTCGATGGATGCCTCTAACATCCTCAAACCTGCACTGGTTTCAAAGAATATTCGGTGCATGGGCGCCACAACCTATACCGAATACCGCAACTTTTTTGAGAAAGATCGCGCACTCTCCAGGCGATTTCAAAAGATCGATATCCCGGAGCCATCGGTTGAAGAAACAGTCAAGATTCTAAGTGGCTTGAAGGCAAAATACGAGGAGCACTACAGCATTCGCTATTCAGCAGCTTCCATCAAACAAGCCGCTGAACTGTCCTCCAAGCATATTAATGACCGGTTTTTGCCTGATAAAGCCATTGATGTCATTGATGAAGCCGGAGCAGCCTGCATGTTACTGCCAGCCTCGAAGAAAAGAAACAGTATCAGCGTTCCGGATATTGAGAAGATCGTCTCTCAGATTTCGAGGGTTCCGGTCAAGCAAGCGGTAAAGTCGGATATTGAATCCCTGAAACAACTGAAAATCAAGTTGCAACAGCGTGTTTTTGGGCAGGACGAGGCTATTGGCCATATCACGACAAGTATTAAGCGAAATAAAGCAGGGCTCGGACATCCGGAGAGACCCATCGGATCATTTCTGTTTACCGGACCGACTGGTGTTGGAAAAACCGAAGTGAGCCGACAGATTGCCAATATTATGAACATTAACTTTGAGCGTTACGATATGAGTGAATATATGGAAAAACACTCAGTATCGCGCTTGATTGGCGCTCCTCCCGGCTACATAGGTTTCGAGCAGGGCGGTCTGCTGACCGAAGCCATTCGCAAACACCCGCATACCGTGCTGCTTCTTGATGAAATTGAAAAGGCTCATCCTGATATTTTCAACATTCTTTTACAGATCATGGATCATGCTACTCTGACCGATAATAACGGGCAGGAGGCGGATTTTCGGAATGTTATTTTAATCTTGACTTCCAATGCTGGTTCCCAGGAAAGAGGTGCCAAAACCATTGGATTCAATTCGACAAACGAGCAGAAGGAGATGGATGCAGTTGAACGACTGTTTCCTCCTGAATTCCGTAATCGACTTGATGCCATTGTTACCTTCAACTCTTTGACAACTAAAGTGATGTTGCATGTAGTTGATAAATTTATCGATGAACTGCAGGATCAGCTCCGGGTGAAAAAGGTTGTGCTGGAGCTCACAAAAAGTGCAAAAAAATGGTTGGCGAAGGAAGGATATAGTGCTGATTACGGGGCTCGACCGCTTGCACGGGTCATTCAGAAAGAGATCAAGGACCAGCTGTCTGATGAGATTCTTTTTGGGGCGCTGGTGAAGGGTGGCAAGGTCATTATAGACTGTAAAAAGAATAAACTGCTGCAATCTTACGAGTCAGACTGAACAATCCCTCCTCATTCAGGTATTGCTGCGTTGGCTGCAGCAATACCATTAAAAACTGCTTAGATCAGAGTACACCCTTCGATGACGGTATCCTGTCTGATGTAACCTGAACAGCCTGTGACAGGGCTTTTCCAAACCCTTTGAACAGTGACTCAATCCGATGGTGATCGTTATCGCCATACAAGATTTCCTGGTGCAGGGTCAACTTTGCATTTGTCGCAAAGCTGTAGAAAAAGTGTTTGGTCATTTCCGCAGGAAAATCGCCAATCGATTCTGTTGAAAGGTCTCCCATGAAGACATGGACTGGTCGCCCTGATATATCGAGGACAGTGCGAGTCAAAGTCTCATCCATGGGCAGGAAAACTGTTGCATACCTCGCAATTCCCTTGCGATCACCAAGTGCTTCAACAAATGCAGTTCCCAGAGCAATGGCGATATCTTCAATTGAGTGATGCGCGCAGATATGCAGATCACCCTGACAGCTGAGCGTGAGATTAAAACCGGAGTGAAATGCCCATAGTTCCAGCATATGATCAAGAAATCCGATGCCGGATTTTATGTCGTTAATGCTGTCTCCAGCCAGATTTAGGCTACCTTTGATGTCTGTTTCTGCTGTTTTCCGATGAAAGTCAGAATATCTACTCATACCTCATTCCTTTGTTAGCCGCTCTCTGACAGCTGCAGCGTGTGCATGTAGTTCTTCCAGTTCCGCGAATGTCGCTATGGATTCACCTTCCTGGAACAGTTTCTCTTTAGAGTATTTTATGTATGACGAGTGTTTTTGAAAATCTCTTACAGAAAGCGGAGAACCATATCTGGCGGCCCCGCCGGTTGGAATCGTATGATTCGGCCCTGCAAAATAGTCACCAACGGTTTCGGTCGACCAGCGTCCAACAAAAATAGCACCGGCGTTCCGAATATCTTCAAGCCGTTTTTCATCACAAACAAGCAACTCGAGATGTTCCGGGGCTATGGTGTTGACGATGTCGATTCCAATATCAAGGGTATCAACCAGAATAATCCTTCCATATTTTTGCAGAGACTTTGTAATTATCTCATTTCTTGGAAGGATAGGCACCAGCTCATCAATTCTTTTCTGCACAGCCAAAGCCACTTGTTCCTGGGTCGTGACCAAAACGGATCGCGCTTCTTCATCGTGTTCTGCCTGGGTTAACAGATCCCGCACGATGAACTCCACCGGCACGGACGGATCGTCGTGCAGGATCAGAATTTCGCTGGGGCCAGCAACAGAGTCAATGCCAACAATGCCAAAAACCTGTCTTTTAGCCTCTGCCACAAAACGATTACCAGGGCCGGTTATCTTGCAGACCGGTGTAATGGATTCAGTTCCATAGGCCAATGCTGCCACTGCTTGAGCGCCGCCGACTGCATGAACCTCATAAATTCCCAGCAGGCTGCAAATTCCCAATACCAGTTCGTGGGGGTAGCCATTCTCTCCTGGCGGTGATGTGACCGCAATTGAGGGAACATTCGCAATTTGAGCGGGAACGGCGTTCATGATCAAAGACGATGGATAGAAGGCTTTTCCACCAGGTATATAGATACCTACACGATCCAGTGGCCGAACGATCTCCCCAAGGACTGTTCCATTGGATTCTTGTTCATTCCATGATTGAGACAGTTGTTTGCGATGAAAGTTCCGAATATTCTGTAATGCACCTTCAACAATACTGCGAGTGCCGCTGGATATTTTTTTTTCAGCGTCCTGCAGTTTTTCGACAGGTACCCTGATCGAATCTATTTGAACCTTATCGAAGCGGGATGTATAATCGAAGAGAGCCTGGTCTCCAAAGTTTATAACCGTCGAAATGATGTCAGATACCTGTGCGGTAATAGATGGATCGACCGGGCTTTTTTTCAGCTCCTCAACCGGCAATTTATCAAGTTGTACGATTTCGATTAAAGACATCTGCTATCTGTATGTGTGGGCGTTTTAATTCAACACGTTTGAACAGTTTTACACTGCTTTGTGAATGCAATTGGCGAACCTCTAAGGGTGTCCCGTGTTTATAACATGTTGAAATTGAATCGATCAACGGTTCTCTTGAGAATTGAGGTTTATTGTGATTCAATTGATTTCTTGAGTTGATACTGACTATTCGATTTTTTTAACCCAACTGATAACAGGGTATGATGACAGGTTTTAACCGGATTCCTCTTCACAATGTCTGGAATCGTACCAGGAATAATAATAAACAATGAAAGATAACAAATCGCTTCTAAAGTCATTAAGAAAAAAGATTGATGATCTGGATCCCGATGACCTGGAAATTTTGCAGCAAATTGCCCGTGATCAGGTAATTGAACCGTTTGCTGGAAGAAGGAGCCTTGAGACCATTCAGAAAACGCGAAGCGGGATGGAAAAAAGCCTGGGAAAGATCAAGGATGTCAGCTCAAAGGCGGGAGGATGGATTGCCAAAACCAAACTCGCGGATCAGTCACAGAAGAAACTGACCAAACTTGTAAAAGAGTTCAAGGAAAAGCCAACCAGTGAGACTATCGCAGGTTTCCTGGATAAGTTTAATCAAAGGACAGAAGAGATTCAACAAATTGCAAAAAAGGGTTATTCAGGGATAGAGGAGACAACAAAAAAATTGACTCTCTCTTTTGTTGAAAAAGGGTTGGAAATTCTGCTCTACGAGGATTCAGACCGCTGGATTCTCAAACGCGCTAATAAATGCCTGAATCGAACTGATATCAAGGAACTGGAGCAGATTATCGAACTCTCTCAAGCTGACCGAGAACAGCTTGTTGGTGAGCTGTATCCCTACGACAGCCAATTATTCAAGAAGTATGTGAAAGGGTTTGATCTTTCTGTCAATATTGGACTGGGAGCTGTTGTTGCTACGAATATCCCGGGGACAGGCATTGCGGTCAGTCTTGTTAACATGGGGAAAACCCTGGTGAAAATTGGTAACAGATTAAACATCATGTCAGCTATTTACGGTCGACGAATTTCCAGCCCGGAAGCCCTGTTCAAGGTAAGTGCCAGCATAATTCGCTCCATTGATGACTGGGAAAGCAACGATGCCCATCAACCACTCGAAACCAGCCTACTGGACGACCTGTATATCGCAAGAGATGATGACGATGGGGAGGGTTTTCAAGAGTTACTAAACTCCGTCATTCGCAAAGAAGCCTATATAGCGATCCCCGGAGTGGGAATGATCAGCCTTGGAAAGATCAATATGGATGACCTGAAGATGGATATGGTCATCATGCATCTCGTTCAAAACTATGCTGAAAAAATCCAACAGGTTGAACGATATGGGGAAGCATGTGTTAACCAGATAATTTCAGATTTCAAAGGGATTTACCGTATTTTTTATGCATCAGGTTACTTCAAAGAAATGCGGGGGAAAATCACATCAGAACAATCTGATAAAAAAGGTGTAAACTGGAAAGATCGACTAAAGACGCTTGCCGGGCCAGATATGACGCTTGAAGAGTCTTCGCTGTATCTAGATCAAAATGTTAAACTGATTTTTCTGTCCACCCACTTCCTGGAGGACCCCCTCAAAACTGAGCAGGTGCAGGAATCTGTGAAAAATGTTATAAATCAATATTCAATCAAGGACTAGGGAGGCCAAAACAATCGTTCAGGCACCTTACCAATTAATTACATTTGTCAGCAAAAAATGATTGATTTCAGTGTTCAGGATCTTGATTACAGTATCAATAGAAAGCGGGAACAACCCCTTAAAGTATTGAAACATCTGTCATTTGAAATAAAAAAAGGGGAATTCACGGTTATCCTGGGAGAATCAGGTTGCGGCAAATCCACTATCCTTCAACTTCTGGCAGGATTGCTCCATCCAACCAGTGGAAAAATACTGATAAACGGAGAACCGCTAACAGGCCAGGACCCTTCCATTTCTTTGCTGTTTCAAGGTTCTACACTTCTGCCCTGGTTAAATGTCACTGACAATATCCGTTTTGGCTGTCAAATACGAAAAGATCTAAAAGATCTGCCTAAGCGAGTCGACCACTATATCCGGATGATGAGTCTTGAAAAATACCGGAACTTTCATCCCCAACAGTTATCTGTTGGTCTCTCAAAAAGAGTTGATCTTGCACGTTCTCTGATCGGAAACCCCAGAGCGCTGCTGCTGGACGAGCCATTTGCTCCGCTTGACTATTATACGAAGAAGAGACTTCAGCATGAACTGCTGGCCATCTGGGACGAGATCCGTATGACATGCGTGTATGTGACCCATGATGTGGAAGAGGCGCTTCAACTGGGTCAGACTATTTTAATCATGGATAATGACCCGGGAACGATTGCGTATCAGATGAGGGTCCCACTATCTTATCCCAGAGAGATAGTTGATAAGCAGTTCGTTCAGATGAAGAAAGAGCTTTTAAATCAATTTGGCCTTACCTATAACAAGTTAAGTGTAAATGACAATGAGTAAGCTTTCCCGACGTGATTTTATAAAAACCACATCAAAGGTCATCGGGCTTACAGGTGCGAATGCCGCATTTTATATACCAGAGCTTGTGGCAGCGGAGCAATCGACACTTCGAATTGGTTATTTGCCGATCATTGATGCCGCACCGCTTCTGGTAGCCTACGCCAACGGTTATTTCAAAGACGAGGGGCTGAAGACAGCCAGACCCAGAATGATCCGAAGCTGGTCGACACTGTCGGAATCGTTCATGGCTAATAAATTTAATCTGGTCCATTTGCTTTTCCCAATTCCCCTGTGGATGCGTTACCAGAACAGGATACCGGTCAAAATTCTTGCGTGGGACCATACAAATGGAAGTGCTATAACCGTAAAGGCTGATTCCGGAATTCGGAACTTTTCGGATCTCGGGGGAAAACAGATTGCGGTTCCCTATTGGTATTCCATGCACAATATGATTTTACAGATGGGTATCAAGAAAGCAGGTCTGACCCCCGTTATCCAACCGCATAATCGTCAACTTGAGAAAAACCAGGTTAACTTGTTTGTACTGTCACCGCCGCAAATGGCACCTTCACTTCTGGGTGGAAAAATTGACGGGTATATTGTTGCCGAGCCGTTTAACGCCCTGGCCGAGTTGAAGATAAAGGCCCGGATCATGCGGTTTGTAGGGGATATCTGGAAAAACCACCCATGTTGTGTGGTGGTGATGAAGGAGGATGTTGTCAGACGAAAGCCTGTTTATTCCGCAAAAGTCGTCAACGCCATAGCGAGGGCTCAATTGTGGATTAACCACAATCGGGAGGCGGCAGCTATGTTGCTCTCCAGAGAGAAAACGCGGTTGTTGCCCCAGAGCTACGCCGTTCTCCATCAGGCACTGAGTGAATACTCCATGGAAAGTTATGGCCCTGATAGTTCGAATCATGCGATTAAGCACCCTGAATGGGGAATAAATCGTATCGATTTTCAACCATATCCTTACCCATCTGCAACGCATCTAATTCTTAAGGAAATGAAGCAGACTCTGGTGGAGGGCAATTCCAAATTTTTAGGTCGCTTGAGTCCGGAATTTATTGAAAAAGACCTCATTGAAAAAAGCTTTGTTAAAGATGCCGTCACAAATCTGGGGGGTATGTCAAAGTTCCCCAATATGGACCTGACTAGTCCCTGGGAGCGCGAAGAAATCATCGATTTTGCGATATAAGGGGCATTGTTTGGATCTTTCAGGGATATTATGAATCGGCAAAAAATTCTGCTTCGTCAAAAACTGACTTTTGGTACAATCGGGTGTTTGATCTTTATCGTGATTTGGGTATTACTCGGCCAGATTCTGCTTTCGTTTCCGGATTATAGTCAGTTTTATGGGTTTCACCCATTGGCTACCATGAAGGCATTTTATCATCTGTTATATAGCGAACTTTTCTGGCTGGCTGTGGTTGCGAGCCTGAGGCGGGTACTGATCGGATTGGGTTTTGCCTTTATTCTCGGGGTTCCTGCAGGGATTTTGATTGGCTACTATGACCGTATCTGGATGCTGACTCACGTACCCGTACAGTTTTTAAGAATGATCAGCCCACTTTCCTGGATGCCCATTGCCATTTTGATACTGCCCACCTTTGAAAAAGCAATCTATTTCCTGATTACCATGGCCTGTGTCTGGCCGATCATTCTCAGTACGGCCCAGGGTGTTAACCGGATTAACCCTCAACTTCTGGCTATGGCCAGAAATCAAGGTGCCCGGGATGTCCAGCTTTTGCTCAGAGTGATATTGCCGTCTGCTATTCCGTTTATTATTGTGGGGTTGAGGCTGGCGCTGGGTATATCCTGGATCATCCTGGTTCCAGCAGAATTTCTCGGTATCTCAAGTGGATTGGGATACAGCATAAATGATGCCCGGGATACCCTGGAGTATGATCGGTTGCTTGCGTTGGTCGTGGCTATCGGTTTTATAGGCTTGTTTTTGGATACAGCGGTCAGATTTTTTGAAAAACAGTCTGACTTGAAATATATCCTGCGTAACAGTTAAATGCTAGAAATTTATATGGATTATTCGCCGACAGCTCCTATCAGTGTAGAAGTATGCCCATGTTTTTATCATAAAGTGAAAAAATTCAAATTTTAGAGATTTTCTTTTACCTGACGATAGGCTATGATGAGCCGCAAGAAGAATCTTATTTTCGGCACGATTTTTGACATACAGCCGATCATCGGATAAGAAAGGTAAGGAAACTGTGAACGACAAACCCGTTTATTAATCTCAAAATCAGTACCTGCAAGCAATAATTCAGTTATGGCGACAATGCGCATGGGGTTGGAGATGAAGATGAGTCAGCAGCTCATTATGACTCCTCAACTACAACAGGCAATAAAGCTCCTTCAACTCTCCAGGATTGAACTGGAGGAATTGATTGATCAGAATCTGATCGAGAACCCCACACTCGAATTATCTCCCGTTGAAGATGACGATGATAACAAAGAGGAAAAGGAGGAGCAGCCCCAGGAAGCAAAAAGCCTTCTGGAAGAGCAAGCGCAGCTTTCGTATGACGACGAATGGCAAAACTACATCGAGTCCGGTGCTGGAGTGATGCAGGATGTTCGAAGTCGCTTGAATGATTCAGATGATATTTCAAACCCCTTGGAAGCTACCATTTCTAAAAGTAATTCGTTGATGGACCACCTACACTGGCAGTTCGATATGTCAAGTTTTAGAGGTGTAGAAAAGGAAATTGCTGAATATCTGATCGGGAATATAGATACAGACGGCTATCTAGCGGTCTCTTTGAGAGAGTTACTCGCGATAAACCCCAATCTGTTCAAGTTGGTTGAAAGCTGCCTTGAGGAGAATACTATCCAGCCTTATATTGAAGATGAGGTCCTTCCACTGTTCGATAGGGCGCATGAAACCCGTACAGCACTTGAAATCAGGAAAAAAGGTAGGAAAAAACAGGCTCCATCCCTTGATGAAGAAGACATTCAGGAAGAACCTCTGGATCTGTCCATCATCACAGACGAAATGTGCGGCATCTTAGAGACGGTCCTCAGAAAAATTCAGAAATTTGATCCCCCCGGTGTTGGTGCTCGTACCCTTCAGGAGTGTCTCATTAATCAACTGATCATACTGAAACTCTCGCCGGATTCACTATCTGTGAGGATCTTGAGAGAGAATATGCAACTTCTTGAGCAAAAAGATCTGAAACGGATCGCCAGACTCCAAAAGGCGGACATTAAGGAAGTTGTAAAGTCATATCAGGTTATTACTGAGCTGGAACCGAAACCTGGACGTCCCTTCGGTGGTGAAGTCACACAATACGTTATCCCTGATGTTTTTATCTATAAAAGGGGAAGCGAATATGTCGTAAACATGAACCAGGAAACTATCCCCAGGCTGAGAATTAATCCATACTACCAGAACATGCTGAAAGCCCAGAAGGATGAATCTGGACAAGGCAAGAAAAACAGCGGGGATGACAATCAGGACATGACCTTTCAGTACATACTGGAGAAGGTAAAGTCCGGTGACTGGCTGATGAAAAGTATTGAGCAGCGCCAGAAAACAATTTTCCGGGTGGCCAAGAGTATTTTGAAGTTTCAGTATGAGTTTTTCGAAAAAGGAATTGATTATCTGAAACCGCTGGTGTTGAAAGATGTAGCCGAGGATATCGAAGTCCACGAATCCACAGTCAGCCGCATCACAACCAATAAATACGTTTATACCCCGCAGGGTATTTTTGAATTGAAGTACTTCTTCACAAGCGGTATCGACCAGGGGGATGGAGATATCATCTCTTCGAAAAAAATTAAAGATTACATTGGGAAACTGATCGAGACAGAAAACAAGAAGAAACCTTTTACAGATTTGCAGATAAAAAACAAGCTATTGGATGATGCCGGGATCAAAGTGGCTCGTAGAACTGTTGCAAAATACAGGGAAGCAATGAATATTCTGCCCTCCAACAAAAGGAAAAAATTATATTGACAGGATACGGAACCATTTCATCAGGTTTGATAAAAGAAGTGGGTACACCGTACTATCTTGAAAATAATCGAAATCGGTCCGAAAACAAACAGAAGCAGTATTAGCAGTTGCTGGGAACGAAAGTCCGAAATCAGTCCTCATCCGGCCATATTCTCCTTCAAACTCTTGCCTGTACCCAATCAACATGGCTTGATCAACCATAAGCTTACCTTGTAATTTATGCAGGACATCGAAAAACATTCTTTACAATTTTAGTTTGATAGCAATATATTAACAAGAAGATTACTAAAATAGATCAGTCAAACGGGGTCAGCAAATGAATGAATACTACCAAAAGGTCATTGACTATTCAACAAGGCTATCTCTTGATATCGAACATCAGGATGATGCAGAGGAGTTGATTGTTGTCAGCAACGAGGATCGCGGTATCTACGGGATGGTAATGGACTGCGAATATCCGATTCTGATCATTGAACAACTGATTTATCGCATCGCAAACAGATCTGACAAACATTTTCTGCAGCTTCTGAAAATGAATCGTAACCTGATTCATGGTGCTTTTGTGATAGATGAAGAGGAGACACAGGTCATTTTCCGGGACACGCTGCAACTGGAACACCTGGATTTTAACGAGTTGGAGGGGACAATAAACGCGTTGACCCTGGGCTTGGCAGAATTTTCCGGTGCACTACTTAAATTAAATCAACAATAAATCGGGTAAGGAGTCAAAATGGCTGGTTTTTTTCGGAGACTATTCAGCTTGGGAAGTGCTGAGGCTCATTCGATTATCGATAAACTTGAAGATCCGGTAAAAATGACAGAACAGGGAATTCGAGATCTTAAGAAGGACCTGGATGAAGCGATGCATAACTTTGCTGAAGTCAAAGCTGTTGCAATTAAGGCCGAACGCGACATGGAGAAAAGCAAAAACGCTTCGCTAGACTGGGAACGTAAAGCGATGAGCCTTCTACAGCAGGGGCAATCCGGAAAGCTTGACAAGGAAAAGTCGGATCGGTTGGCAACAGAAGCTCTTTCGAGAAAAGATGAGAGTAACAAACAGTATCTGGTTGCCAAGCAGTCCGGGGAAAACCAGAACCAGGCGGTCCAAACACTTCAAAAAAATATTGAATCACTAAAGTCGAAGATTCAGCAGTACGAAAACGAATTGGTGACGCTGAAAGCGAGAGCCAAAACAGCTGTTGCAACCTCAAAAATTAACAAACAGCTATCCGGCATCGATTCAAGCGGAACCGTTGCCTTACTGGAACGAATGAAAGAAAAGGTTGAAGCGGAAGAAAATCTGGCACTTGCCTATGGCGACATGAATGAAATTAACATAAGTGTTGAAGATGAGATTGATCAGGCGCTCCTGAGTGATGGTTCTGAGCAGCCGCAATCGTCTCAATCAGATGAATTGGCTGCCTTAAAATCAAAAATGGGTATCCAATAAGCTACAAACTCTTATTCGGTCAATTTAAACAACAACCTGGTGAATGGGTAAGTAAACAATGGAGGATAAAGCCATATGAAGATGAAAAAATCTCAGCTCATAGAAAAACTTGTTCTTGAAATGGACGATTTTGCAGAAGAAGCCAGCAGTAAACAAAAGACTGAAATTGCCAGAGAGACAGTCAATCTATTTTTCAATTCAATTAAAGAAGCGCTTGAGGGCGGGGACAGAGTCGAAATTAGGGGATTTGGTTCTTTCAGTACGAAACAGTATGGTGAGTACACCGGGCGTAACCCGAAAACCGGCGACAAGGTAAGAGTTAAGCCCAAGAAGTTGCCCGTTTTTCGACCAGGGAGAGAACTTCGCGATATTGTCAATAAATAACAAAGCTCCCGTTCGATATAACAGTTTGCGCCTTCGGGATGTGTTCCATCAGTAGATCCCCGGGCCAGGCTCTTCGTCCGGGCGGGTTTTCCAGCGTTTATTAAGCCAGAAATACTGATCCGGGTATTCTTGAATTCTCAGCTCAAGCTCCTTGGCCAGAGCCTGAGAAATCTCAATCAAGTCAGTGTTTTTATCACCAGTGATGCGATAGTCAATTCTGGACAGGAAACCCTTGTGTTTCAGAGGGCCTGTCCTGACACACCACAAGAAGATCAAAGGGCACTCCCTGCTCAGGGTAAATGAAGCCAGCCCTCTTCCAACAGCGGCCTTCCTGCCGAAGAAATCAATAAAGAACTTGTTATGGGGAACATTCAAGTCACCCGCCATGCCCAGTATCTGATTATTTTTCAGAACTTTCATCATCTCAATTGTCGCTGTTTTCGATTTTGAAATAGTTATGGTTCCAAATTTCTGGCGGATGGCATTTAAGGCGTTGTCAAACAAATCATTACGCTGCATACCGGCATAGATATGAATCGGAGCTACCTGTGTCGATATGGCAGCTGAAATCATCTCCCAATTGCCGAAGTGATTGCCGGCCAGGACGACTCCCCTACCCTCTGCAATTGCGGCGCTCAGTTCTTCAATGCCTTCAATTTCGATGTAGGTTGACAGTTTTTCGGGGGAGATAAATCGCATCAGCAGTATTTCAAAGGTCACAATGCCACAATTCCGATAGGTCTGTTTGCAGAGGTGCTTTCTTTCGCTGTCAGTTAGCTGACCCCCGAAAGCAATTTTCAGATTTTGATTGACGACATTTTTTCTGACACCGAAGACATATAAGATCATTCCGAGAAGCTTTCCAACAGCAGGTATTAATCCTGTCGGCAGAAGCTTAACGAAAAGTAAAAGTGTCAGAAAAATAAGATACTCAACTTGATTTTTCACTTAATTATTGGCGATAGGTTTTCAGTCAAAACGGACTATTTACAGGCCCGCCCTAATCATATCATGCATGGTGATGATACCCACCACCGTCTTACCATCCAGAACTGGAAGAAGTTGCAACGGTTTGCTGCTGTTTTTCATAGTGTCATAAGCTTCTATGGCATAAGCATCAACATCTATGGTCGTAGGAGCTTCAAACATAATATCATCCGCTGTCAAAGCTTTTAGATCACTATGTGCCTGTATGGCCTTTCTCAAATCATATCCGGTAATCAGCCCCTTCAGATGACCTTTTTCATCAACAACCGAAACAGCATTGACCTTGCCCTTTGTAATGGAGGTGAGCAGATCATCAAAGCTTGCCTCAAGCCTGATAACCGGGTTTTCATCACCCCCTTTCATCAGTTTTGATACCTTGTATAACAACCGCTTTCCGATTCTTCCAGCGGGGTGAAACATGGCAAAATCATCTCTCGTGAACTGCTTAATCTTCATAAGCGTAATTGCCAGAGCATCTCCCACAACAAGTGCGGCAGTTGTAGAACAGGTAGGCGCCAGGTTCAACGTACATGCTTCTTTCTCAACGGGTGTATACAGAACAACATCGGAATGCCGGGCCAGAGTTGATTCACGGTTAGCGGTTATTGCAATAATTTTGCACTTCAATTTTTCAAGAATAGGTAGCATCCCGACCATTTCATCACTTTCCCCTGATTTTCCAAGGAGTATTATGGTATCACCGGGTTCAACCATTCCAAGGTCACCATGAAGAGCTTCAGAAGGATGTAGAAAAACTGCTGTTGTACCCGTCGATGAAAATGTAGCCGCAATTTTTCGCCCGACAAGTCCTGATTTACCCATACCGCTGATAATGATTTTTCCATTGGACGCCAGAATCAATTCAATTGCTTCTTCAAAAGTGGTGTCAATGGAACCCAGTAGATCTTCCAGCGTTTTAATTTCGAGTGAAATGACAGACTTAATATCCGTTAAAATAGTCATGAGATAAAAGTTTTGTGGTTATGCTTCATTCGGGTCCAACAGGATAAGTTCTGCAGGCGGAAATTGAAGGGTCTTTTGAACTGGAAATATCCTTACACTCCCCATAGCAAGGAGATATAGGGACGACGAACGATTACTTGAATTTTTCAGCATCTTTGGTGAACTGTTCAATGCCAATGTCAGTCAGAGGATGGTTCTCAAGCTGGCTCAATACCTTGGACGGTATTGTCAGAATATCGACTCCCATGGTTGAAAGCTCAACGACATGGATAGGGGTACGTATAGAGGCCGCTATAATTTTAGCATCCAGGTCGGGATTATTGATAAGAATGGTTCTAATGGTATCCAGTAATTCCAGACCGTTGGAGGATATATCGTCAAGACGTCCTAAAAAGGGACAAAGATAAGTAGCTCCTGCTTTCGCTGCCAGTATCGCCTGTCCGGCTGAAAAAATCAGTGTGACATTCGTTGGTATTCCTTCAGATTTGAGCGCTTTGACGGCCTTCAGCCCATCATGGGTCATCGGAATTTTGATCACAATATTATCAGCTATTTTTGCCAGTTCTTTACCTTCCACAACCATACTTTCATATTCCAGTGAAAGGACTTCAGCATGCACAGGACCGGATACCTCCTGGCAAATTCCTTTTAAAATTTCCTTGAAATCTCCATTTTCCCTGGCTATCAGTGTCGGGTTTGTGGTAACGCCGTCTGCGAGACCGAGTTGATTGGCTTGTTTGATCTCTTCCAAATTAGCGGTATCGACGTCAATATCCATAAGTTATCTCCTAAAATACTTGGTTAATCCGACTCTGATAAAGGCGCCCTGCCTTTATCGAAGGATAAGGTTATAGCGTGCTATTTTGTACAAAAAAAAGGTGTTGTGTCTAACAGTTTTACTCCTGTGCCCCATGGTACTTTTTCCAGTTGTATCCCAGGATCAGATAAGAGAAAGAAACCAGGAAAACAGTCCAGTACAGTATTTGAATATTACCGGGTCTGAAACCGGCCCAAACGGCCATCATGATTAATGTCAGCAGAATAACCTGGAATAACTTGGGAATGGCAGGTAGGACCACTCTGCCAAAATGAATGTATGGCAGTTTTGAAACCATTAATAGTGATATTAGTGCAATACAGCCAACTTTAAACACATGGCTGGTACTGATCAATGCAACAGAACCGGAAATCAGGGCAGCCGCAGGAGAAGGCAAACCCTCAAATATACTGACTCCGCCGTCCGTTCCTCCCTTCCGCTTATTTATAAGAAAACGATACAGACGGTAAACGGTGCAGACTAGGTGAAAAATACCCAGTATATAACCAACAACAGAATAATTAAAGGCTGCAATGATGATCAACGATATGGTGCCACCAAAATTAGTTCCATCTGCTAGATCGTCCATCAACTCCCCTTTCGGTGTGCTACCCCAGCGATCAGCAGCACGCCCATCAAAAAGATCCAGAAATTGGCCTAGAAATACCAATGCAAAGGCGAAGCCGATCTGATTGAACATGATGATCAAAGCTATACCTGTCAAACCACAAATCAGGTTCATGATGCTTAATAGATTTGCGTACCAGTAGTTGGGAATGACCTTTAAGAATACACTACAAAATGCGAGAAAGACAGAACAAGCCAGCATTGCAATCGCTACATTCCACAGCTCTCCCGGATAATAGATCTGCTGAAGCGTAATCAGTACCAGCGTGGTGGTGGCCAGAAAGGTTTTGGCCTTACCAAAAAGATTGGCAGCCTTGTTGGTGATAAAAAACCGAGAAAACGTGCCGATAACGTCAAACAGTAAAAAGATCAACACAAGGTACATGGGGATCAACTCATAATAAGCAAAGTACAAAAGGGGAGGAAACAGAAGCAGTTTATCTGATAGAGGGTCAATGCTCTCCCCCTCAGGAGAACCAAGTTGGAACCGTCTTGCAATGGTGCCGTCTGTAATGTCAGTTATCATCCAGAAAGCAAAACAGATCACTCCGGCATGATGCCATACATTTCCAGGATCCAATGGATAAAAGCGCGTTCCTGCGTGAAACAGCAGGACACTGACAACTCCCATCGGGTACCTGCAGCGACTAATGAAATTAGGGTGAAGCCAGAACTTGGAGCGAACCCACTCCTGGCCTCCCGGCGCTTTGGCCAGTTTGAACAGAGTAATCCGTTCCAAAGCGAACATCAGCGCAATAGGTAGTATGGATTGGTAAAAAACAGGTGGAATAGATTGGAAATTTAACATGTTTTCTCAACGTTCAAATGTTTGTTACCCTTTAACCGTTAAATCTATATGGAGGTAAGATTCAGCAACGGTTTGTGATTACATCCGGCTTAGAAATAGGTCCAGGGCATGGATGTGATCAACCTAATCTCCAGTTACTGTAGAACCGGATTGAGGAGGTCACTGTTTCTGATGTCATCAGGGATGGAACAAAACTCCATCAATGTATGTCCCATACACTTATCAACCCTGAACTAAAAAGGAAAGGCCCCAGGTATCTAATAACCACTCTGAAACCCCTTGGCGAAAGGAGTAAGAGGATTTTTAGCGAAGAGGTGATATTCCCTTTCCAGTTTTTGTAACCGTTGGAAAATAAGAGGTTGTAAGATATTGAAAAGATACTCCCAACGCATCTCCAGAGCTGGACTGTCTTTCGGTATAAGAAAAAACTGGGATTTATTCAAAGTATCTCATTGAATATCAAGACAATTTTGGTTAAGATAGGCGTACAAACCGATGACTAGTTTTTCCAAGCCCTTAATAATAGATTAGATAACTGAAATGATATTGAAAATAATATTTCTAATGAACCGATACTTGGCCGTTCTTATGATGACTGTTTTAATAGCGGTCGGTTGCAGCAACATTGAACCGGTGACGATGGAAGACAAGTATGATGCCGCCATACAGCACATGGATAAAGAGAATTACTCTCTGGCTATTCCTATATTCAAAGCGCTCATTGATGAGAATCCCGGAACCCGGTTTGCCGCGTATTCATACCTGAAACTTGCCGATGCCTATTTGTTAACAGGGGAAAATCAGAATTTTAATGAGGCCGAAGCTAATTATTGTATATTTTTGAATTACAGTTCGTTCAGTCATCTTGTCCCCTATGTTCTTTCCAGATTGATTGAACTCAACTATAAGCGAAACACAAGTTCCATTTTTGGAGAGTCCTATTCTTTTTCGAGGGATCCGGAGCACTTTAAGAAAATTATCACTGAATATCAGCGATTTTACTTTCTGTTTCCGGACAGTCTGTATCTGGAGGATGCTAAAACGTATCTAAATAAATCCATTGACGCTCTTGCAGAACATGAAACGCTGATCGGGCAGTGGTATTTTGATCAGTCTTTGTATACAGCCGCTATTTCACGTTTTCGATACATTTTGTACAGCTATCCCTATTTTTCAAAAAGAGAGGTGGTTATACAAATGCTGATAGATTCTTATCGAAAAAATCAGCAGCCGGAGATGGCTGATGAGCTTCAAAAAATATACGGTTTAAGTCAATCTTCCGCCGGGTCCTGAAACCCTACTGTAACTGTTAATTACGATTTTCCATAGAATCATAAGCGACAAATT
>JAOZRE010000340.1 GCA_029940215.1 bacterium
AAGGCGGTCTTCGATTTCCCGGCACAACTGTTTAAACAATCGAGCACCGGCAGATGTGTACTTGGCGGAGTAGGAGGCGAAATTCTTTGACTCCTGAAAGGCCTGTGCGATTGGGGCGGCATTGGGGATCACGGTTGTGAATGGCGGTGGAAGTGTTGAGAAGTCATCGCTACCCTCGCCTGCTTCCTCGATGATGCGGCGGTGTATCTTATCCTGCTGTCGGTACAGGGACCACAGGATACCCAGTCCCTTCGTCTTGATGCTCGTACGACGTATCCTGTCCATCAGGTTATGGCAGCCCCGTACCGACAAATTGTCCGGAATACTGGGGATAATGAAGGTATCAGCCACCGAGAGCAGCACTTTTACCTGCATGGAGATCGTCGGGGGGCAATCCACAAAGGTGTAATCAAAGTTCTTGTTCAACCACAGGTTCAGAATTCGCCTGCGCCGATTGAAGATTTGCGTAAACTCTTTGGTCGTATGGTACCCCTTCCTGGCCTTTTGGATATTGGTGCTGAAATCGTCGATCCTGATTGAGCAGGGAAGCACCGCCAGATTCTCCATACCCCCTTTTATGTTGGAGGCCCCCCTTTCGATAAAGGTTTCAAACTGGTTGGCCTTGAAGTCATCGCTGAGCATGGCAGCCAGCATATCGTGCAGGGTTTTCTTTCGTTTTTCACATTTCAGCAGCCGATTCTCGCCCAGAAGGAGTTCACTGGCTGTGCATTGATGGTCAGCATCAATCAGGAGCACATTTTTCCCTTCCCTGGCAAAAGTCTCGGCAATGGCGACTGTATTGGTCGTCTTTGCAACCCCTCCCTTCAAATTCACAAATAGTATGGTAGCCACGTCGATTTCCCCAAACTTTATGATGACGGATATGAACCTGCCGGATCCCCTGTCATTGAAACCCCAGTCATTTTCAGGCTGACGGATCTGCTATTGACAGGGTTGAGCAGAAAACAACCCATTGATAAGTCCTGAACCTATTTCTTTAACAGTGTTCTGTTGTTGCAGGGAAATATAGCTGAATTTTCCGGTGTAATCAACAAGGATTCGTGCAGGGATGCTCAAATGCGGGTCAAGTTTCGCTTTTCACTGACGGAATGTCGGTAAGATCCAGGCGTTTCACCGACCGTTTGAAACCCTCACGCTCGCAGAACATAGTGGTCACAGTCTGATAAACCAGAGTCATAGGTGCATGTTGCGGACTAGAACCAAATCTGCCATGCAACCTGAATGATTGACAAGTCTGTAAGGAAGTGAGAGAAAAAAAAGTCGATGGATCGTTTTTAATAAACGGGTTCCATGTTTTTCATATCATCAATTTATCTAACAGGGAGGGATTTCAGATGGCTTATATCAATCTTCCAGGACTGGAAGAAGTAGATGAAAACACGAAAAAGCAGTTCGACAGAATTAAGGCCGCCACGGGCGAAGTCAGTGATCTGGTTCGAGTACTGGCTACTCGTCCAGATATTATGGAAATGACAAACAAGATGGTAAAAACATTGCTTCTGTCACAAACAGAACTTGATATAAAGACCAAAGAGTACATTGCCATTGTTGTTTCTCTGGAAAATGGGTGTACCAGATGTGTCGGAGAACATGAAAGAATTGCAAAAATGCTGGGAATTACGGAAGCTGAGATCGACCAGCTGAAAGAGGGTTTTGAAAAAGCAGCACTGGAAGATGCCGTTATAAAGCTGCTCCGGTTTTGTGTCAAAAGTTCAAAAGAGAGCTATAAGGTAATGCAGGAGGATTTTGATCTGTTGCGGGAAGCAGGGTACTCCGATTCCCAGTTGCTTGAAACAGTTACTATTGTCGCCTACTTTAACTATATCAACACGATGTCAAATGCCATGGGGGCATAATCATAATTTTTCAAATATAACCACTAATAAAGGGTGTTTAATAAACGCGATTATCTTCATATGTCCCATGCATTCCGGGCAGATTAGCGAATCATCTTTCCATATTTTCTTAATACACTCTTGCCCGGTCAAAGATGGTACTTTTTTGGGTTGGTATTTCGATACATCGATGGCGTCATTCCTGCTGGATATGACCGGAGCGAAGATTCCAGGGCAATATGGATGGCATCAGCTTCAAACCGGTATTGCAGGACCGGGCCATCGACCAGGCGGATGAAACGATAGCCATGAATGAAAAAGCACTTGTTGACGTCACAGACGCGTTGGAACAGGCAGTTGGGATTGTGGAAACACCACAAATATTAAGGAAGAAATAAAAAATGTCCAAAGCGGTTGTGGATCATAATCTGGTTGGTGTCGTCTGGCCTGAAAATTTCCCCGGGAAGGAAGAAAAACCAGATCTATACGGCACGGCCACCCTTCACTCAAACGGCCGTATTGAAGCGCGCAGCCTCCAGACCTTTCAACTGGTATATACAGCCGGGCCTTATGGCATAGACGATACCGGAAGCATACAGGTTGTTTTTCGCTTCGCCAACGATGCAGGCAAACTGCAGACGGGTAACCCTGCCGGACTGAACTATGTGAGTGCCCATACCAGTACTGGCGCGAAAATCAGTCTCCTGTATCAGGATATGGGTCATCAGCGTCCTTGGTTCAAGTCGCTGACCGCTCGACTGCATGGTGGGTATTTGAGTGAAGGTGATACCATTACCATTGTGTTTGGTGACACCGAACAGGGATCACCGGGTATGCGGATACAATCGTTTTGTGACTCCGGTTTCGAGTTCGTCGTACTGGCGGATGTGTGTGCCGTTGGGCACTATATCCCGTTGCCGGATCAACCAGCCATCGACATCGTTCCAGGACCACCGGTTATCTGGCGTGCGGTACTTCCCACCCTGCGCAGGCCCGGAGAGAAATTTCAGCTGGGAATCAAAGCAGAAGACCGCTGGGGAAATCCAACAGACTTGGCACAGGGTCGTTTCAAACTGGATGCCACTCTTCCAGTTGACGGTTTGCCCGAGGAGCTTGAATATGTGCCCGGTCAAAAAGCGGTCTCCATAGACGCGCTATCTGTCAAGGAACCGGGGTTGCTCAGGATTCGGTTGATGGAAGATGAGGAATGTGTGGCTGAAGCAGGCCCCTTGCTGATCCAGGAGAGCCCATATGCGGAATACTGGGGGGATATGCATGGTCAAAGCGCTGAATCTTTAGGCACAGGCTCGGCCCGACAATACTTCGATTTTGCCAGGAATAAAGCGTTTCTCGATCTAACCGGCCATCAGGCAAATGATTTTCAGATCACAATCCCTTTCTGGAATCAGTTGAATGACCTGACAGCTGAATACTATGAAGAGGGTCGATTCGTAACCTTCCCCGGCTTTGAATGGTCGGGTAACACCTGTGTGGGTGGGGACCGAAATGTGTATTTTCGCGATGAAGGACGCCAACTCCATCGATCATCCCACGCCCTGCTGTCTGATCGATCCGATATCGACACCGATGCACCAAATGCAAAAGAGCTGTTCAGGGCTCTGGAAAAAGAGGACTGCGTTGTCTATGCCCATGTCGGTGGCCGGTACGCTGACATAGGGTATGCGCACGACCCACGTCTTGAAACAGCCATGGAGATCCATTCCGCCTGGGGCACATTCGAATGGATGCTGACAGACGGATTCCCCCTGGGACATCGATCGGGCGTGGTCTGTAACAGTGATGGTCACAAAGGGAGGCCGGGCGCGAGCTATCCAGGAACTTCAAAATTCGGTGCCTATGGTGGTCTTACCTGTTTTATTGCCGAAGAACTGACCCGGAATTCTATTTTTAAGTGTCTGCGCCGCCGTCACCACTATGGTACAACCGGTTGCAGGATGCATCTTGAGGTCAAGGCACAGTTTGCAGGCAGGAGCCTTTTATACGAACGAGATCCAAACGTTTTCCCCGATTCGCAGGGCCAGGAAGTGACCGATGTGATGATGGGTGACATTGTGAAAACAGAGGATGAAGCGATCGATCTGTTAATCGAGGTTGCCGCACATGCACCCATCGAACGAATCGAAGTCAGAAACGGTGATCAGACAATTACGACCCTTCGGCCATACACCGCTACTGATTTGGGATCGCGAATCAGGGTGATATGGAGTGGCGCCGAGTATCGTGGTCGGGGACGTGAAACAACATGGACCGGGAAAGCACGATTTGTTGGTTGTGCCATTAAGAACATCAATAAAGTAAATGCCTGGAACCCCGAACACAAGCTGGAGCAGATCGGAGAAGACACTGTTGAATGGGATACCCTGACAACAGGTAACTTCGGTGGATTCGATGCGTTTCTGGTTGAGGGGGAAGATGGCTGCATCGAGCTGGATAGCAATCACGGATCACTAAGTATCCCATTGAAGGAGATCGGGTTAGAGGATATTGAATTGGATGCTGGGGGATTGAATCGCGGGATTAAGGTCTTCCGGCAACCCGAAATACATCAGCACACCAAAGTGAAACAATCGATTCCGGTTCAGTTGAAAGCGCAGGGAGATAATCCCCTCTGGGTGTGTGTGACAACGGATGATGGATTCCAGGCCTGGAGCAGTCCCATTTTTGTCTATCGTTAAACCCCACAGAAACACCTTACCCAAATGCCACAATTCTATGCCCCGTCACAGTGATGCTTCCGTGTTCTTCAACTGCTCCATATCGGGTTTCCACCCTATTTGAATCAATGAATTCCCTGAAAGCTGTGCTAGCAAAGACACTTCCATGATTGAATTCGATTTTAAGCTAGTAATTCCATAAAGGTCTGTTGCTACTGGTCGGAGTGAGAGGATTTGAACCTCTACGGATATAGTGGACTGATTTATTAGATGTTTCAAAATAGGTATTATTTTTTTACTCCAAAAAACGTGACTTTGAGTGTTTCTTTTCTTTGTTGTTGATATTATATCCTTTATTTTACTATTTTGATGATGGGAAGGCAAGAGATTTCTAGAAGAAAATCTTTGTAGGAATTGAGACGTCGAATGATTGGTCTTGAGAAATTTGGCGGGATCAGCTTTGGTATATCGAGGTACGAAACACATCCTCTCTTGCATTTCCCATTAACAATCCACAAAAACTGATCTATTAATAATCAACTGATATTATTATATGATGAGATCACGAGGAGGCACAGGTTTGCAAAATGGTCAACCGAGATATGAGTGACATTTTACCACTTATCTTTCTTTTACTTCTGCAAAAAACTTGGCCAGCAACAACTCAGCCATCAGGACG
>JAOZRE010000341.1 GCA_029940215.1 bacterium
GCTCAAGATCAAACTTCCCATACGGAACACCGGCATAATATGAGTCCCGCAGCAGGTAGTCCATACGGTCTACATCGATTTCGCCATTGATCAACTGGCACAACAACGGATAGATCATCGGGTTGCCTGCCGAATCTTTCATCCGCTCTGATGGCTGACGATTCTTTGAGAGGATACCAATAATATCCTCTGCCTCTTCCATGGACAATAAAGCGTCCGATCGAGCCAGATGATAGATCATCAGGTGCGAGAAGTCTTCGTGAGTGGCCTGTACACCCCCCTTTTTACCAAAGGATGAGGGAAAGTCCAGTGCGGACAGGTCAGGCAGCAGTGATTCGGCAGCATGTGAAAAAGGAGGATGCCCGATATCATGCAGCAAAGCTGAGAATCGCAGAATTCGCCGAAAATAGCTCAACTGCTCCCGGCTGTACCGATCCTCCAGTGTATGGTGACGATTCAGGATCAGCTGATCGAATACCCGCCCGGCGAGGTGCATCACCCCCAGCGAATGAGAAAACCGCGTATGCACTGCACCCGGGAACACAAAAGAGGTGAATCCCAGCTGAGAAATAAAGCGCAGTCGCTGAAAATAAGGGCTGTTAATTAACGCCAGTTCCCCCGGCGCAACAGAGATGGAGCCATGAATGGGACAACGGATAATGGCGTTTTTAGATTTCATCACGAATCACTTTTGTTCCAGATATCCGGTCATGAAGCGGCAGGGGTGATATGCTTAAAAAATTCAGGAAAACCAACGGGATCAGCAGCAATAGCAGTGGTTCCCGGACGCTACGGGCCAGGCACGCGCTGAAACCGGTCCGTTCTGTCTGGATGTTCAGGGAAAAAAGATATTTGCCGAGGCTTTTACCATCAACCAGCGCAACCACCATATTATACAGCAGAAATGCCAGGATGATGTTCGCTGAAAACCCATCCAGTAACTTCTCAAAGATCAGGACAATCAGGCCTACCAACATCAGGTCAATTGCCCTGGCTGACAGTCTCAATGCGTAACAGGTTTTTTCCATGGAATTTGCCGACTCTCTGAAATCCGATCCTGATCAGGACATGAACTGTCCAGCTATGACGATGGCCTCCCTGCCGGCTTTTTGCGCGCCTTCACAAAGCTCACCCAGGCTCTTTCCCTCTGGTTGGGTAACAAGATACATCAACATGGGCAGGTTCAGGCCGGTGAGAACTTCGACCTTGTCTTGTCTAACAAACGGGAAGGTAACATTGCTCGGAGTGCCGCCAAACATATCGGTAAGAACAATCACCGGCTTATCGGGATCCAACTGGTCGAATACTTCAGAGATAATCTGGGTATTGGTTGCCTGATCCTGATGGAATTCGAAACAGACGGGAATTGCGCTAACCGGTTGTTCGGTTATCTGCGACACGACCTTGACCATCTCGCGGGCCAGGCTTCCATGTGTAATAACCACTATTTCAGTCATACGCTTATCAATTCCGTGGGTTGGATTGATGTCAATTAAGGAAAGCAGAACCCGGCAGGTGCTTAGGGATCGTTCATAAATAACTTCACATAATCTATTTGCAAAAGCCCCAAAACACTGGACATTTTGCAAACAGAACGTGAACTAATTTATAAGCCGACCCTTATTCCTTTGATTTAATGTAGTCATACACATCCTTCGGGGACGCCATCGTCAACAGATCCTCCCGAACCTGATCATCTCTGACCAATCGTACTATTTTTGCACTCGCTTTCAAATGCTCAGATCCTGCATTTTCCGGGGCAACCAGCAGAAAGAAAAAATTGGCCGGCTGCCGATCCAGGGACTCAAAATCGATTCCGGATTTGGATATCCCAATAACAACATGCACCCTGTCTACTTCTGCGGATTTACAATGTGGTATCGCAATGCCGGATCCAATTCCGGTTGTTTTTAACTTTTCCCTGTCTTCCAGCGTTTTCAGAATTTCAGCACTGTCACTGATTGAAGCTGTTTTTGTCAGTATCTCCACTAACTTTGACAGAATTTCAGACTTACTGCCTCCAGTCATGTCTAGCACTATGCCGGACTCATCGAGATATTCAGAAAGTTTCATTGTTTTTAACCTGTATGCCTGTCTTACTAAAAAAGAAATACGGTGACCCATACAATGCCAGTCGAAACCGGAAAGACACCTCCGTTAATTCTGACACTTTTCGTACCAATACCTAAAAATATGACATCCATATCCACACGTCAATCAGAAAGCTGAATATGCTTTTCTGTTTAAGCTCCCGGCGAGTTTGGCGGGATATTGACCTTCGTCGATTCGTTTCAGCAAACCATTGACCACAGCGGCTTTGTCTTCAGCGTAGGTTATTCCCAACCATTTCTCACCTGTCGTCAACAATTGCACACTTGCCTGACTGTTTTTAATAGCGTCATCCACCGGCTGAGTAATAAAATACTCTGCATCAGGACTGTGAAGCTGCTTATCGAGAAACACCTGGAGCCCCCTTTCAACGAAATCGAATATCCTGGGCGTAAAGCCCCAGAAGTTCATCGAAATAATCGCGTCCGCATCCAGCGTCAGCTCATCATTGTTCTCCCGGTAACTGATTCGGTCTTTAGACCTTGAAACCTTTGTCAGCTCCTTGATGGTTGTCAGGTAACCGTCACGGGAACCACAAAGACCCCGGGAGACAGTGCCGTGTTCCGAGAGTGTGTTGCCCACCCGGTAGCCGATCAGACAAAATTCGCTGGACCGGGGATCAAGCCCCTCAAGTACTCCCGCCATGGTTTGAAAAGCACCGTAACCGTAGAAATCATCTGCATTGATAACAGCAAACGGCTGAGAAATCTCTTTTCGCGCACTGAATATGGCGTGCCCGGTCCCCCACGGTTTGCTGCGGCTGTCTGGGGGGTTAACATCCCCAGGTAAATCATCAATCCGCTGACAAGCATACCCGATCTCGATCTCAGACCTGAATTTGGGGACTATCCGGGTTTCAAACAGATCCCGGTGTGCCTCCTTGATCACAAACACCACCTTCCCAAACCCACTTCGAATCGCATCGAAGATTGAGTAGTCCATGATGGTCTCACCATTAGGACCCAGTTCATCCAACTGCTTCAATCCTCCATAACGACTTCCTACACCCGCCGCCAGGATCAGCAGCACCGGTTTATTCCCAGACATATTTTAATAATCGGTTCAAACTGTTAATAATAATAGAGCTAAAGCCTGCCTTCAAAACCCTCATTTACATTTGCCGATGGAACCCTCTTTACAAATCCTGCCGTCAGTCCAGACAGCACCGCTGACATCAGCATTGGTGAAATTGGCACCTTCGATTCTGGCCCCCTTCAGTTCGGCACTAATCAGCTTTGCATTCGTGAAATTGGCCTGGCTGAGGTTTGTATTCCTTAAAAATGTCCCGGTAAGATTCGCGCCGGTCAGATTCGCTCCCCTGATATTTGAATTGTTCAGCTTGAACCAGACAAGTGATCTGCCCTTCAGATTGATATGCATCAAACTGCAATTCAGACAGGATTTAACCCTGAAAAGAGCTGTTACCGTTTCTGTCTGGCAGATACCCTTCGACCCCTCCTGACAAACCTGGCCGTCCGACCAGGTGGAACCCGTTAAATCGGATCCTGTCATATCTGTGTCAGTCAGCTCCGCTTTCTCAAAGTTACACTTCCTCAGATCCGAATTGGTCATCGAGGCTCCAGACAGCATCGCCTGCCGGAATGTGGATTCCGAAATTTTGGCATCACTAATCCGGGCCTCGGTCAGGTCAGCCCCCTCAAAATCTGATCGATAAAGATCAGCCCCCAACAGCTGAACACGCTTCAGATCACTCCCCTTGAAATAACCGTAAGGCAGGCTGCAGTTGTTACACTGCTTTTCTTCAATCGCCTTCCTGACATTGGGCGTAATACAAAAACCGACCGAACGCTGCTGACACTGCTGCCCGTTGATCCAGGTCGCACCCGAAAAATCAGCATTGGAAAACGTTACTCCTTTAAACTGTACCCCGTTCAGGTTGGCGTTGGTCAGGCTGACATTTCTCAAGTCAATATCTGTCATGACAATGTCAGCCAGGTTGGCATTAATAAAAGCCGTATTACCAAGGGCCGTGCGGTTAATCTTAGCCCCTGACAAGTCAGTAAAGCTGAGATTTGTGTTTCTAAGGTCGGCATTCGTCAAGTCCGCTCCCTGCATCTTCGTACGACTCAAGTTGGCTTTTTTCAGGTCTGCTCCTGCAAAAATCACACGGGCGAGGTCGCTGCCTGAAAAATCAGACCCCCCAAGCTTAGCTTCCGAGAAGTTTGAGGCTGTGAAGATGCCATCCTTTAAGTTGGACTTCGTAATGACCGCCTTCTGAAAATCCTGATTGGGCATATTCATCTGATTGAGAATACACTCGTTACAGTTGCGGTCCTGTAGGAGGGTTTCGAACGCATCTGTCTTGCACATGCCAATGGACCCCTTTTGGCAGGTCTCTCCTGTAGGCCAGATGGTTTCCGACAGATTGGCGTCAATGAAAACAGCACCTGAGATGTCGGAGCCGGTTAAATTGACTTTCTCAAGATTCGCACCTGAGAAATTAACATCGGTCAGGTCTGAGTTGATCAGGGTCGACCTCGACAGATCGGTTCCCTCAAGATTCGATTGTTTTAAGAGCGCCCCCACCATAAAAGCATTCTTCATAATGGCAAAGGGCAATTGACACTTCAGGCAGGTCTTTGTCGCCTTGATAATACTCTGGGTATCGGTCAAGCACCGACCATAGGATCCCTGCTTGCATGTTTCTCCATTGACCCAGATAGCATCTTCGAAAAATGTCTCTGAATAGCTGACACCATGCAGATTCGCCCCTTTCAGATTCGCCCCGCTTAAATTTGCCTGGTTCAGATTGGACTTTCGAAGATCAGCACCGCTGAGATCCAGGTCCTTGAGATTCGCCCCCTCCAGATCACACCCCTGACAGATTTTTGTCTTCTTGAGTTTTTGCAGGTCCTCCCGGGTATAACTTGCGGCAGTCTGAATCATGACAATCAGAAAGCAGCAAAACAGTAATAATGAATATCGCTTCATGGTCAGCCAAATTTTGATTTCAGATTGTGTAAGGGTTAATAAGGGTCGGCTTAAAAATTAGTTGGCATTCTGTCAGCAAAATGTCCGGTCTTTATGGGACTTTTGCGGACAGTTTATGCCAGGTTATTTTTGTACGATCC
>JAOZRE010000342.1 GCA_029940215.1 bacterium
TCTTACATTTTTTTTAGGGGGTAGATACATACAGTGTCGTTGTACCGCTGATTGAATCGGATGCTGCTGTAATAGTTGCGTTCCCCAAGGCCAGACACGAGAAATTCCCTTGTACACCGGGGGCGTTGCTTGCTGTTGCCACCTGGTTGTCCGATGTTTTCCAGACAACAAATTTTGTCATATCCAGGGTGCTGCTGTCTGAAAAAATACCGGTTGCTGTGAACTGTTTGTTAAATCCTGCTAGACATGTCGAATCGCTGGGTGAAATCTCGACAGAACTCAAAGTGACACCTGCTGTACCCACAGTAGCAGTGCCTGACACCGCGCCATCTTGGCCATTAGCCCCAAGGTAATTGGCGTCTATGGTGACATTTCCTACTACGGCAGTTGCATTTGTCACTCCCCGCCAGGGAGCAATGTTTTCTATCACAAGAGTGGGCGCTCCTGACTGCCATGAGATATACTGGGTTAAATCGTATGAACTTCCATCACTGTATATCCCTGTGGCGGTAAGTTGCCTTCTATAACCGTTTGCCAGATAACTGAAGGCGGGTGATATATCAACTGAACTAAGAGTAATGGTTGCTGAAACGGTTACAGATGAAGTCCCGCTGGTTGATCCAAAGGTGGCTGTTATGGTTGCGTTACCTGATCCGGCGCCAATAACGCCTCGAGCTTGTCCTTTTATCTGAAAGGCGTTATTGATTTTCAAAACGGTATCGTCAGATGTGCTCCAGACCACCGATTGAGTCAGATCCTGTTTGGTCCCATCGCTAAAAAGCCCGGTGGCCTTAAAGTTAATGTCAATGTTGTCAGGTAAGCTTGGGCTGGCAGGGGTCACTTCTATGGTCGATAGTGTCCTCTCCAAAATAGTGATTGATGCGCTAGCCCCTTTTGAGGAACCTGGAAGAGAAGCACTGAGCAAGGCAGTTCCTTTGTCCAGGGCAGTGGCTCTTACGTTATAGCGATGACTGCTGTTTACACTCAGCAGATCGCTGTTTGATGCGCTCCAGGTTACCTGGTTGGTCAGGTCGCGGGTGGTGTTGTCTGAATAAATGCCTGTGGCGGTGAACTGCATACTGGTACCGGCATTCATTGATAGAGATTGGGGATAGACTTCTATATAATCAAGGGTAACACTGCCTACTGTTACATCGGTTGTTCCTGTTGTGCCACTGTCATTGGCCATTATAGTTACAGGTCCTCCGGTTGCTAGTCCATCTGTCAACCCGTTGCTGACATTGCTGACCGGTGCAACAGTATCATTAGATGTGCTCCATGTTACGTAATCAGTGGTCTCCTGAACAGTATCGTCATCATATAATGTAGTTGATTTGATAAATAGACGTGAGCCAATAGCTAAACTTGGGTTTGCTGGTATTACAGTGACTCCACCAGCAACAACAGCTACGGCAGCGTTCACTGTTATCGTTGTCGAACCGGTCACACCTCCATAGAGCGCTGTTATTACTGAAGACCCTGCTGCTACGGCACTGGCTTGGATTGAATCGCTGCCGCTACTTCTTTCAACGGTCACTGCGGCAACTGTGGCTGAGGACCAGTTAGCAACATCTGTCAGGTCTGTGGTCGACCCATCAGAATAAACACCGGTGGCGGTGAGTAATATTTTTGACGGTGTAGCAATGGCCCTATCCAAAGGTGTTACCTCAATTGATTCCAGAGTAGCCACGCCAAGAACGGTCATGGCGTAGCTTTTTGCCTTCCCGCTGCAGGAGACGCTGATAGTTGTTGTGCCGGCTGCGAGGGCTGAGAGCATACCATTTGTTGTTGAGCTGAATGCTGCAACAGCTGTGTCGGATGAGGACCAGACTGCCACATCGGTGCAGTCTGAAGTCGCCAGATTTGTGTAGAGCCTGGCTGCGGTCAGCTGTACCACGTCTCCCTCGTTCATGGAGGTGTCCGATGGTGTGACCTGGATGGTGGCCAGGGATACAGAATCATCTTCTACTGACCGGCATCCGGAGAATATCAGGATTGCACAGCACAGTGCCAGGAGTATCCGGTATTGTATTAGGTATCGTTTTTTCATTTTCCAGCTATAGTCAGATTTACCAGGAAACTTTCAGGTTCAGTCCCACTTTTTGGTACGCAAAAATCGGTTTCAACTGCAATTTGTCTGTGTTCGGTAGTCTAAGGTCGGCACTCCCTGCACTTGGGTTGTATACGGCATTCCAGAACAGGTAGGCTTCAAATCCGATGGCTGCCAACGTGATACCGCTGAAAATGTTAGCGTTGGTGACATGGTTTCCCATTTCTGTGGTGTTGCTGGAGATCTGGTTCCGGATACTTGCAACCTCAGCTGCAGTTGAGGCACTTGAATACTGGCTCTCCAGGTCGTCGTTTTCGTCTGCCAGGTCATCGAATTTTTTTAGCTCACTCTGGGATTGCCAGAGTCCAAGGGCCGCTATCCCGATTGCGGAAGCGTGCATTACCTTGTTGTTGAGGGTGAGACCCCCATCATCATCTGTCTGAAAAGCTGGCTCCTGATTGGGTGACCGGAAATAGATGTTGTAAATCTCCCAACTGACTCCCACCAGGGCCATGGTTCCCCAGAAGTTTGTGTTTTGTGCGTACAAGCTCATCTGGCTGCGTTTATCTTCCAGTTGAGAGCTGATGACGGACACTTCCGAGCTTGTCGACGTGCTGTTATATTGACCTTCAAGTTGACTTTCCTGATCTTCAGCGTCCTGGTACTTTTTATCCTGTTCCAACGCCTGCCAGGCTGAACCGACCGCCAGTGTTATGGCGGAGGCGTGGACCAGCCAGTTGGTGACTCTGTCTTCCTCAACTTTCTCGACAACCGGTTCAGGTTCCGGCTCTGGGACTCTGGTTTCAGCAACCTGAACTGACTCTGGTTTGAGATAGGAAAAAACGTAGGGAGAACCGCTGACATTGTTCACCGCATTTATCTCAAAATCATCATCATCGAGTTCCGCTTCAGCTGCGATCTGATATAACCCTGCTCCGAGGTCTTTCGGGACCGGAATATTTGCTATCAGCTGTTTTTTGCCACCGGCTTCCAAGCTTAGGATCGTTTCGGTTTTTTCCAACCCTATTTTCCAACCGGATCGGTTTTTCAAGCTGAAGCTGACTGTGATGTTTTTTGCATCTCGGTTACCTGAGTTTGTCAGCAACCCGGTAATAGGAATCACATCGCCCGGTTTGATCGGTGTTTCCTGGTCCTGGATATCTAACGTGAGTGACAGGTCGCTGAAGGAGGCATCGACCGCCAGTTGGTTTTCAGAAATCGCCTGGTTGTTGGCGTCGTTTCGCTCCAGGTCATCGTCATCGAGATCCAATATGGCGCTCAGACGATATATCCCTTTTGATAAATCTTCCGGCAGCTGAATGGTCTGCGAGATGATGACGGGTTCCTGACCCTTTTTCAGTGCTGGAAACGAAATTTCATCTTCCAGACGGGTCTCGTCTCCTTTTTCATCCAGGAGTCGATATTTGATTTGTCCTTTACTGCCGGTAGTATTCCCGCTGTTTCCGACTTTCATGCTGGCACTGAGCGACTGACCTGCAATAATGGATTGTGCCGGTGGTTCCTGCACGAAAACCAGCGAGAGATCCGTGAAAGGTGGAGTATAGTTTAAATTAAACCCCGATGCAATCAGGTTGTTTTTGTTGTTGTGCTCCACCGCTTTTGACGGTATCTCAATTTTTACCACAAACTGGTACTGTCCCTCTTCAAGATCCCCGGATATGGTCAGCTCTTTGGTCCAGGACTTGTGTCGGTATCCCTTCTGGATCGCCTCAATTTTATCTGTTGTTCGCAGATTAATCATCTCTCCTTTCTCACTCTCCAGGAAATAGTCCACTTCAAATGCCGAACTGTCCTTAAAACCGATGTTGGTCACCACCATCTCCACTTCGATTTTCTGGTTACCGATGATGGACATCACCGGTATTTTTTTGGCGTATTTGATCTGCAAATCTGGAACGGGTTTGATGATGGCTATACCGAGAGCGGACTGTGCTCTGTTGTTATCAAATGTGCTCTCCCCTTTTCCACCTGTCTGCTCGATATTGACAATCAGCTGATATTTTCCAGGAATGGCACCATCCGGAATCAGAATGTCCTTTTCCCATTCCTGTGATGTGTTCAGGGGTTTGAGCCCCTTGAACCTGTCAAAGGTCGCGATATCAACGGTCATCCCCTGTTCATGCTTTAACTGATAGTAAACCCTGTATGGGTCACTCTGTTTCTTTCCGTGGTTGGTAGCGACGAATGCAAACCGGATTCTCTGACCCGGTTGAAACTCATCCCGGCTGAAATTGTCAGACAGAGCAATTTCCAGATCGGGCAGTCCGGCCAGCCGGCGTTTTTCCGCCTTAATCAGCAGAGCATCGAGCAGGGCAATCTGCGTGACGATGGTCTGTGATTCTTCAGGTGAATTCTGGCCTTGTTGCATGGTCACATACTGTTCGCGGGTGCTCTGGATTGTCGGTATTTCCAACGTGACTGCCAGCACCTGTGTCAAGGCGCCAAGGTCATCCAGCAGTTGTTTCTTCTGCAGGTCTTTCCCCGCCTGCTCAACAAACAGCTGTTTTGCCTGGTTGAACTGCTTCATTCCCTGTCGACTCAATCCGAGGTAGTATTTTACCATCGGGTAGTCCTGGGAGAGTGAATAGAGTGATTGAAAAGCGGAGAGGGCTTCTATATATTTCTGTCTTTCCAACAGCGAAATACCAAGCTTGGAAAACTCGTCAGCCAGATACGCCTCTTCGGATTTGCTGGTCAGGGTGCTCTCCCCTTTTCTGATCGATGTTTTCAACTCCTGGTTCAATGCAATCCGGGCAGAAAGGGAGATCCGGTTCAGGGATGAATTCAGCACTTTCAGTGCAGCTTTGATATCGCCCTGCTCATGATACACCTTTGAAAGGGACAGGGAGAGGTTCAGGTTTTCCGGTTCCTTTGTCAGCTGACCGGACAGGACCTTTGCAACAGATTCCGATTTTCCTTCGGCGATATACAGGGAGATGAGTTTATCGCGCGAATCGATATCCAGGGCTTTCAGGTTTTCCGCCCGTTTCAGACTGGCTGCTGTTTCCAGGTTGACATCGCTGATGGTGATCAACAGGTCCGGGTCGGTTTTAACCGCTGAGAACTCATCGAGCTGCACGGTGCCTACCAGTTCCGCTAAAGAGGCTTCCACAAAA
>JAOZRE010000343.1 GCA_029940215.1 bacterium
ATTATATGAGCCATACGCTTCGGCAAAGCGATGTACAAATTTTGACTGCATATCAGCGCCCGCCATGAAGAGGGTACCGCAACGGGTATATTTTTTTCCGATATCCTGCAGCTTTTCGGCCGCCAGATCCAGCGCTTGTTCCCAGCTGATCCGCTGCCATTTTCCATCGCCTCTGGCTCCTTTCCGCAGAAGCGGCGTCTGGAGCCTGTCCGGGTCATACAGCCGCTGGATTCCGGCATTTCCGCGGGCACAAAGCAAACCCCGGGATTTAAGAACTTTTGGGTTCGGGTCGAGCTTGACCACCTTTCCCTTATCGACCCTTGCGATCAGCCCACACTTGTTAAAACACATGTCGCAGACGGAAAACTTTTTTTCCATCCCGGTCGTATCGATGTCCTCTCCGGTCGTTGCGCCTGGTGCCAGGGCATGGAGAACACTTGAATTCCCGGCGATGGAAGCTGCCGCGGTTGCAGTCGCTGAATACTTCAGAAATCGCCGCCGTGTAATGTCCGCTTTGTTGTCCTTTTGCATAATTCTGTCCCCTGGTGTCAATTCCAGTTGTTTGTAATAGGTAAATGTGTAATCGGCTGTGACAGCCGATCTCTCAATTTATTCACACTTGGCTGGTGACGGTGAATCATAGGCATGTCCCCAGAGATGTGCATACATATCCTTGAGATCCTTCTCCTTTCTTTTTGACCACTCGTCGGCACATTTCAGGCTTTCGTGGTTCTTGAATATTTTTTCCCATTGTGCCTGTGTTTTGCTGACAGGACTCAGCGCCTTGCCGACCGCTCCATCCTTGTGGCAGGAGCGGCAATGCTTCCGATAGAGATATTTACCCTTACGGGCATTTCCCTTTTTGGCCATGACGGTTCCAGGGGCTACCAGACAGAAAGCCATCAACAGTATAAAAAACACTTTACCGATTCTTGTTGCCATGTCTCTTCTCCTTAAAAACTTTTATTGTTAATGCCAGCTTGAAGGCTGGCTGACTGAATTTAAAACGGTCTGTCTCACACTACTTCCGTTTTGTGACCTTTTTTGATGTTGATGACAGCGGCAGTTTCTGGAAACGGCCACCTTTGTTGATGGGGTCTCCATCGTAACCAAGGGCTTTGAAATCGATATAGTTACTTTTCCCGATCAACTCTTCGACATCCCTTCCCTTCTTACAAAAGTCCTTGAAGTCGATGCCGTGTGTTGCCAGGTCCTTGAAATCAACCCCGTCCCTTTCCTCGTGACAGCTTGCACAATGAGGTTTTTCGGCAAGCGACTCGTGGCAGTGGGCACAGGAGAGCGCGTTGTCCTTGGGCATCACTTCGTGTGTAATTCCCCAGTACATAACCGTGTCTACGAATTCGTACTCACCACTGTAATCGAGGCCGGCTGCCTTCATGCCATCTTCTGCGGCTTTACCCCAGTCGAAGTGTTTCCAGTAACCCTCCCAGAGTTTCGGTGCGACCAGTCTCTTCAGCACCTTGTCGCTGATCTGTTTTCCTGTGTGGACCTTGAAGGGATAAATCCTGGAAGACGGATCGTCCTTGCTGCCCACGGGCCGGGTCAGTTCCGTCGGGCCGTTTTCATTGATATGATCTCCGAGCAGATACCGTTCCACCGTTCCGTTATACCAACGGTAAGTCGGTTTTGCCGCCTCCTTCCATTTGAAGGACCCCTTTTTCTTGGAATAGGTGGGCTTGCCGTATTTGTCCTTTTTCCCCTTGATATCCTGTCCGGCGGTTGACCAGTCCCAATGCACCTTGGTCGGGCGACACTTGGAAAAGATCGGTATGTGACAGGTCTGACAGGCCACGTGTTCACTGTGTTTGTTCAAGTGGTAGGCGGTCAGGCGGTCATCGGAAATGTGTGGTTTGTCGGTATGGCAGTTTTCACACGAAAGATCCCCCTCCACTGCCGGGACTGAAATACTGCGACCGGAGATCATATGATTCCGGGTCTTGTGACAATCCTGGCACTTGAAATTCATCCCCTCGATATCCTTTCCCATATGGACATCGCATTTGGTGGATGGGTTTTCCAGGTTGGTGTTCAAATCACCATGTTTGACAGCGTCACCGCCCCCACCTATAAAATGGCAGTTGGAACCGCAGTTAGCCCGGCTGGGGCGCCCCACGGCCTTTGCGACCTTCACGAGATCCACTTTTGGGTCGGGCATGCCGGCTCCGGCTGGCGACTTCTTGTATTTTCCGGTGGTGTCGTGGCAGACCAGGCAGTCGATCTGTGACATATCGTTGAAGTCAAAGCTCTTGTCCTTCCACCCGTACCCGATATGACAGCTGGTGCAGCGGGGTTCGTTGCCGTTGAGGTTAATGCAGAAATTGTTGATGGTCAGGTTATTTTTACCCAGGTCCGTCCGATTTTCATGGCCGGCGGTATAAACCGATTTGCCGTGCCAGTTCCAATGAGCTGTTTTCAGGATTGCCTTTCCCTCATTTTCATGGCACTCCAGACAGTTTTTGGTGATATCAAATGGACTTGCACCATCAGCCAGTTTGACCAGTTCGCTGTGGTCCGGCACTTTTTTTGCGTGACAGGCGAGACAATCGGTTGGTGCCCTGGTATCCAGAGCCCGAGCGATAGGTCCTCTGACCATGGCACTGTTAATGACAGGTCCCCGGACGTGGGGAATCTGTTCAGACTCTTTGTGACAATCCATACAGAGTTGGTGATAAGCCCCTTTCAGGCCGGGAGTATGGAGCTGCTTGGAATCGAATGGTTCTGCATGACAATCCGCACACCCAGCCGGGACCTCTTCGTCTGCCAGTAGAGATGCCATGGTTACAGGTTTGCCATAGGTATCTTTTTCGTCCCTTGGCATGCGGTGATGACAGATACTGCAATCCTCCAGCACGTTGGCATGTTTGCGGTGCATAAACCGAACAGGCTCATATTTATCACTGTATTTATTGACCACAGGGCTGTTAAGCAGGATCACGCCTGGTGCATCTGCAATGGAAGGTGTTTTCTTTTCCAGAGCGGTCAGCTTCGATTTGACGCCGGTTTTTGTATCAGCTGAAGCGAACTGTGGCTGAACCATGCCCAGAGCCAGAATGACAAACAAAATGGCCAGGGTCGGTGACATTTTAGAGGGTTCAGCACCCAGAACCGGGAAGATGAAAACGATTACCCGGTAAAGGAACATCAGGGTGGCAACCAGCCCAACGGTAACAAAAATTTCACCCAGCGCCGGAAAGTATGAGACCAGCTTATAGGGGGGGGTGTAGGCGACAATAAACACGTTGATCCGGTTAAACACAATACCGGCAACGTAAACAGCGGCCGCAAAGAAGAGCCAGCCTGAAGATTCCCTTACCTTGCGGAACAGGACCATCACAAAAGGCAGCATGACACCCACAACTACCTCTACGAGAAATGAGTTGGTTTGATAGGTTCCATCCAGCAGATAAACATAAGATCCTCGAACGATCATGTCTCCCAGTTTAACGACCAGGTAAACGCCAATCAGGACCGGCATGAACTTGGACAATGGGGTCAGAACCTCCATTTCGATTTTGCGGTTGAACGACTTCGAGACGATGATGGATTCAAAGATCACCATGGGATAACCGGTGGCAAAGGCCGACAGTAGAAACAACAATGGCAGAATCGGCGTGTACCAGAGCGGGTGAATCTTCGACGGAGCGATCAGCATCAGAGAACCCAGACTTGACTGGTGCAGACAGGAGAGAACAATCCCCATGATAATGAAAATAAACATTACCCTCTCCAGGATCCCGTCAGCAAATGACATCAGCGATTCCAGCTTGTTGTTAAACCTGGCCAGTATGCCCGGCAGGTTCACTTTGCCTTTGAACCGCTCAATGACAATGGGTAGAAATTCGAGATAGAGAACGTTAAGGTAAATCATGACGCAAATGGCCACTTCGAACAAAACTGAATTGCCGTTGTGATTGATCATGGGACTGGTGATGTTCCAGTATCGCCCCAGATCAATCATCAAGCCGATCACCACAAATGTGTAACCCAGCATGGCTGTGAGGAGTGCCGGCCGAATGACCGCATGATACTGCTGCCGGTTGAAAACGTATGCGATAAGGCCAGTGGTAAACCCCCCGGCCGCCAGGGCAACCCCGGATGCGACATCAACACCTACCCACAGTCCCCAGGGGTACTGGTTGTTCAGGTTGGATACAGCCCCAATTCCCCATATCAGTCTGGCAACAACAAAGGCCAGACCGATTGCCATCAACGAAATCATGACCATGACGCCAGGCGTCAGGAACTTCTCTTCAACCGGGGCGGCATGTTCTTCATGTGTATTCATTATTTGTCTCCGGTTGATTTGTTCTTCCTGATCGCTTCATCGTGCTGCAGAAAACTGGAGAATTTCATCACACCGCCAAGCACGGCAAAAAGACCGATCGGTGCGGCAAAATATTGGAAAAGGGAGTGCTGAATGGCTTCAGTTAATCTCGGCGGTGCATCGTTGCCAAGTTCAGGGAAGCCAATGTTCTTGAATGGCTCAGAAGCCAGGTAAATCCAGGAGGTTCCACCCACTTCATGTTCGCCGTATATATGATCCACATATTTATCAGGGTGGCGCTTCATTCGCCAATGTGCCAGTTCCAATAGATCGGCTTTTTTCCCGAAAACAATGACTTCGCGGGGACAGACCTGGGCGCAGGCCGGCAATTCTCCCGCCTGGAGATACTGGTAACACAGGGTACACTTCATGACACGCGGCGTCACCGGATCGGAATACTCATAGGCCGGTACCTGAAACGGGCAGGCCACCATGCAGTACCGACAACCGATGCACTTTTCCACGTCGTAAATAACAGCCCCGTTCTCCTCCTTGGTCAATGCTCCAACGATACAGGCGGATACACACGATGGGTCATTGCAGTGCATGCACTGAAACTTGACAAACACCGGATGCGTCCGCCAGGTCAGTGATCCGATATTCTCAGGATAGTATTTGTTAACGACGGTGTAGGACGTCTCATCCATGCGACGTTCGTTCTCAAGAACGGTCATCTCTTCAAATGATACTTTCGGCTTGGGCAGATGGTGACGTTCGTTGCAGGCTTCCTCACACTTTCGACACCCTACGCAAAGCGTGGTGTCAACCAGGCAACCAAACTCATCTGAGTGGTCCTTTTTAAATTCGGATGCCTGTGCGTTTA
>JAOZRE010000344.1 GCA_029940215.1 bacterium
TCAGAAACTGGAATTGAAAAACAGCAAAGTGAACCTTCCGACCTTCCTGCGAACCCATATGGTGGAGTAGTTCTATTGCAACAGAAGGGTAGTATACGAGATGGACGCTGTATACAGTCGCGCGGGTGCAAGAGAATTGAGGAGTCATTTATCTGACAATCGGCCTGACCTGATGGATGCGAATTTTTTGATTATCTCTTTCAAATTCGACGGTCAATTCAACATCCCAGGATGTCCTTTCCCCAAAGTTTTTGCATATCAATAAACTGTCACTGATGATGGTATCAATAACCTGTTTGTTGATATGCTCTTCCGGATAAGCAAGTGTATCTCTTTCCCCTTTTGTCAGGGGTGCTGTGGCATATGGATCTTTATAGTCATTTTGGGGTATTTTCTTGTACTCCTGCCCGGATTGATACGTCAGCGGAAATCGGTTTTCTCCAAACGTATAATTGAAAAGTAGTGAAGGTTTATTACCCTTATCCATCAGGTAGCATCCGTGCCCCACCACAAAACCACCGGTAATGTGCTCTGAATTTATGATCAGATTCCCGGACAACACCGCATTTTTCCAGTCAGGCATTCTTTCACAAAGGACAGCTGCATAAGTATCCATGTGACTGACATTCATCAATTCCCTGATTTCAATTGCCTTGGCGGAATATGCAGATTTATAAAGTTCATTCATTAGCTGGGCAAGTCTTTTTTTGCTGATACCTGGCAAGACAGGTAGTGACGAATAGACACCTGCGGCACTGATTTCAGATCGATCTTCCAGGTTCATGCTCAACCGTATCATGAAGCCTTGTGTCACCGTTTCGCTGTACCCATACGTATCTTCAATTTTATCCCATAGTTCCTTAAAATAAGTTGTGGTGATATCCAGCGGATTCAGGGTAAACGATTTATATATTTTCTGGGCAGCTATGTTTCTTTCAATATGATCTGATAAATCATGCGATTTTAGAGCTTTATCAATATATCGAATTTGAGGCATCTCTTCCACGGTCGCGAATTTTCGCTTTTTTGCATATGGGGAAAAGGACCAGACAAAGCTGTCTGTTTCAGTTTCATTCGGAAACAGATTAATCAGTCTTCCCAGCATTTCTGCTTTACGCCCTGCCTGATGAGACACATTGGTTTTTGTGTCCCAGCAATCAATAATGTCTTTTTCCGGCCATATATCCGGTATAAATTCAGAAACCGATCGGGGAGTCAGCGGCTTCTTGGTTTCCTGTATCCGTTGATCAATTTCAGATTTTGAAGAGGCCCTGATGTAGATTTTCTGTTTGGATCGATAGATGGTCATCCATTTATCATCCAGATGCTGGAAGGCGATTCTGGCATTGGGAAAAAAGGACAGCGGCGAACCAATCTCCATTGCCCGCTTGTAGCTGTGTGCCGTTTCATATTGATCCCTGTCCGCCAGAGACCCGGTGATAATAGCACCGGCCTTTCCAGTTGATGAATAATCAGCAGGGAAACCATATACAATAGCCAGGTTGGACGGTTTCAGATACTTGAATTGCCGGTAATATATCGCGGTATCATCCTCATTTTTAAAGTCCTTCAGCTCAATAACCTTTACCCGTCCGGTTATCGTTTTAAAACCATCCGGTAAAAAGATAGACTCAATTTCAACTGACTCGTTTCTGATCAGAATTTTTTCTTTTAATATTTTTGAGAAGAAACCGTTTAGATACTGCGCAATAGGTAAATAATCTGATATTATTTCAGATTCTATATTCACATCACCCAGGGTAATGCTTCCGATATCCTGCCTGAACTGTAGGATCTTCATATAGAATTCGAACCAGAAAGTCGGTTGTTCCAGAGGTGAAGCGTTTTTAAAGGATACCAGATGCTCATCAATGATTCTTGACAGCTGCACATCCATCTGCTCTTTCCCGTTTTTGAGAGGGATTGTGCTGGAAAGCGATTTTAATTCAGCAAGATAATTTTGAAGTATCGCTTCAAGGGTCTCAATGATATCAACCGTAGTGACCGGATTAGGCAGATTTTGATTTTTAATCCAATGGAGAGTATCAGTATCTTTTTTTGAAATGATAAAGGGGTACTCGGTTGCATCTTCTGAAGGTGTAACATGCTCAATTGTCCTGCCTTCCTTCACTAATAGATCCAGAACATCTTTGCAAATCGAGATGTTTCTAAAAAAGCGAATAAAACTATGAGACTTGAATTCGGAAAGGATCGTTTTCAGCTTTTGCAGACTTAAGCCTCCGATCATATATTCAAATCCGACCAGTATATCAGCTCTAACATCTGTGCTTTCAATTTCGAAATAGTCCCTTACGAAGTGAATAAACAGTTTATAGAGACAGTCGATGCCCAGATCATTCACAATCTTCTTCTCTCTGGCATAAACAATTATCTCGGTCAGTTCTATTTTGGATCGTTGATCCCCCTGCGTATTTTCAATCAGCGTCCTTTCCAGCAGGTACTTTTTGTTGTAGCCGGACAGTTTTTTAAAAACCAGCTGTGAGAAATTCCGATGCTGTCCCCTGATATTTTTTATGATGGTATAGGCAATCTTACGATTCTGATAAAAAATATAGCTGAAAAACTGGGGAAACAGTTCAGCATATAACCCTGATTTATTGGTAAAGACATGGTAACTATTTTCCGGCGCTATAAGTCCCAGATACTCAATATAATCATTAATCACATCGGAAAAATCACTGTCGACAGATCCTTCCGGAGGACTGATAAAGGGAATGGGTTTATACTCCAGGTTGTGGACACTCTGTTCAATGTAGCTATTCAGCAAGTCCTTAAGCGTTTTTACCTGGCACAAACAGGTAATGTTTTCCTGAGTAAAAGAGGTGACTTTTTCCTTATTAATTCTCTGTGTCATTCTGACGAACGTGGCCAACCCCACTTTCTTATAGACATCAATAAGTCCGTTGGAGATAGTCCGGTTGCTGAGTTTCGCTGCTGTGATATCATTTGAAAGCGAATCAATCATCCTGTTTGACAGGTATGCCAGAATCTGCAGGAAGTTTGTATTCGTAAATAACAACTGAGCAACATCGATCCCCCTTTTCTCGTTGCCATTGTTTTTACCAATCAGCATCTTTTCAAAAACAACCGCACAGACTTCAGTCGGGTACAGCGCCAGAACCGCATCATTGAACTGGAGGTATTCATCCTCCATCACATTTTCAATCACATGGATGGCCAGATCGGGCCGGTCGCTCAGAATCAAGAGAAAAACTTCGGGTCTTGAATCAATAAGGGTTTCTGTACTGGTAAAAAATGTTTCTTCAGCTGATTCCGGATTCATCTCTATATCAGCAATAATATCAAGCGCCTTTTCTTGATCTTCCGCAGTTGGACCGTTGACCAGGCGGGTATAGAGGTCGATTATATTTTCTGAAACCATGACAGTGTTATGGTATTTCGTTAAAATTCACTTTGCTGCCTTGGCAACGACAGAAAGATATGATTCTTAGAGGTCAGGATCCTTTTTTATGAGGGTGAAGAAAGAGGTTGTACGTCGTCAAGCCTTTTCAAACAGATGGGATGGTAGAGACAGATTTTTTTCGTTGTCACGCCGTATTTGCCCCCACTCTTACGATTCGTAAAATAGATCTGAAAAAGATCCCTGTTTTTTGATTTTTGTAACCTATTGTGGAAGAGTAGTTGGGAGACAAGAGTGCTATCACCGCCAACCACTCCACCAGAGAGCCAACATGCAGATACAGATGAACTACGGCAGGAATGGGATCGAACTAGACCTTCCCGATGAATGGACCTCATATGCCATCGAAAAAAGTGGCATGCCCATACCGGCTGATCCTGAGCAGGCCATCGCTGAAGCCCTGAACTCACCGGTCAAAGCCCTGTCCCTCTCTGAAGAGGCAGAGGGATGCCAGACTGTCTGTATTCTCATCTGTGACATCACTCGCCCTGTTCCCAACGGCTTGATACTCCCCCCTGTCTTTGAAGCCCTTAAATCTGCCGGAATCAAACCGGACAATATCACCATCCTTGTTGCGACAGGGCTGCACCGTCCAAACAAAGGAGAGGAACTGAGAGAACTCATCGGCAACGATCAGATACTCGAGCAGGTCAATGTGGTGAACCACTTCGCCGGGAATGACGACGACCACATCTTCATCAGTACGACGAAAAGGGGGACCCCAGTCAAATTGGACCGGCGTTTTGTGCAGGCGGATCTCAAGATCGTCACGGGACTTGTCGAGCCCCACTTTATGGCAGGGTACTCCGGCGGCAGAAAGGTGATCGCCCCCGGCATTGCCCATCGGGATACCATCACCACGTTTCACAATGCTCAGTTTCTGGAGCACCCGAATTCAGCCAATTGTGTCCTTGATGGTAACCCCCTGCATGAAGAGCTGACAGAGATTGTCTGCATGCTGGGCCGAATTCTGGCGGTCAACACTGTCATTGACGACAAGCGAAATCTCTCCTTCGTTAACTATGGTGAAATTTCTGAAAGCCATGCCTGGGCGATCGAGTACATGCGCCGCTATGCCGAGATCGATCTTGAGCGTCGGTTCCAGACCGTCATTACCAGCGGAGGGGGCTATCCTCTGGATAAAACCTTCTACCAGACTATCAAGGGACTGGTAGGAGCCATGGATATCGTCAGACCGGGTGGGAACATCATTATTTTTTCTGAGTGTTCAGAGGGGTTGGGTACGCCAGAATTCATCAAGGCCCAGAAGCGGATGGTTGAACTGGGAACCGAAGGATTTCTGGAATCCATCCGGAAAAAAAAGCAGGCGGACATTGATGAATGGCAGACAGAGATGCAACTCAAGCCCATGGAGATCGCCAACATTCACCTCTATTCCGATGCCCTGTCGGAGGAAGACAGACAATGGACCGGGGCAAACTGTCAGAAGGCCGGGCAGAACCCTGAATCATTTATCCAGGGTATCATCGAATCATCCTCGAACAGGGACATCGCTATCATCCCTGAAGGGCCTTATGTTATCCCTCGATTCCAGGGTAATACGTCTGTTTAATGTAACCCAACAGCAGGACTGGGAGGAATCGCACACACGGACATATCCACCCTGCCATTAATCAGTCACTATATTGTTAAAGGCGAGCTCTCAGCCTCTTTTCCAGCACAATCAATTGTCCGGACTTGA
>JAOZRE010000345.1:0-4866 GCA_029940215.1 bacterium
GGCTTCCCGGCAGAGTCATTGAGTACTGATCAGATGAGGCAACACGTTATCCGTAAAATGGGGGTGAATCGTATACGGAACATCATCACAACGCGACCGGCCGTCACCAATCTGAGGTCCCGGTTGCTCAATTCAGACATGATCCATTTTGTTCCTTATATCAGCTTGTTGCGTAGCGCACCACTCGTTCTGCTGAATTCAAAAGATGGGCTTCAGAACGAAAAGCGTATCGCGACGTTTATCAGGAAGCACCATATACGCCCCAAAACCATAACAGTGGTCGGCGACTATAAGTTGCTGCATCCCATCGATATTGAGGATGATCTGGATGAGCAGGTTTTCGGACACAAGCATATCCTGCAGAGGGAACTGATGTCCCGTCCGGAAGGGGACCATGCCTTTCCGTACGGTGTTGGCCGGTTGCCCTTTTCCATGTTGCCCTGCATTTCCATGTACTATGCCCGACTGGCTGAGCTGAGAGATATTCGACGTTCGCGAGCACCAAATTTTACCATGATTGCCAATCTCAACAGTGATAAACGGGCACGTCTGATGCTTGCCGAATCCATCAGTCGAACAACTGTACAAGAGCTTCGCAATTTTCAGCTCAAGGGGAGTGAACACTACGGAAAATCTCCTTCGGACAGTCGCATCTGGAATGATGCCCTGAATGCGGATCTGTTGATCTACGAAGGTCATATCGAGCAGTTCTCCCTGATTCAAAATACCGGTAAAAGCAAAGACCCTTACCAGGGGTATCAAGCGCCACTTTTCAGCCGGTTTCCATTTGTCGTTTTGCAGGCCTGCCACTCTCTGAAAAATGCTGAATTGTTATTAAACAAGGGGATCAGTGGACTTGTGGGCAGCTGCTCTAAGATTCACAGTGCATCGGGCAGTGCGTTTATCAAGGCCTATATAGATGCCATGCTTTATGGAAAAGTCAATACAGGGGAGGCGTTGCGGGATGCTAAAAATTATGCACTCAGCCTGGTGAGGCTGAAGTGTGCCCGAGGGCATCTGGAGCATGACAAAACCATGCGGGTGGCACTCTCATTTCGGCTGGTGGGGGATCCTGAAGTTGTGCTGTTTAGGCAGTCTTTACCGAATCCGGTCAGAAAACGGCTGACGGCTTCATTTACCGGTCGTCGGACTGTCGAAATTGCCACGCCGCCGGCTTACTATCCGCTGGTGGAAACGGAAGGGTACCAGGTAGAGCTGTTTCCCGGGGCGGAAGCTGCTGGTATCGTTTCCCGATTGAGAAACGATCCCTCCAGTGTGCGCATCATTCATGGATTCTACTATTTCAGGTTGAATATTCCACCCGACCGGGCCTCTAAAAAGTTTGTATTTGCCAGTTGTGCAAAGAATGCCGCACGCAATATTAGTCTGAAGGATCCGTTTAACCGGTGGGTATATGTGCTGCACTATCCCCGCACTGAAGAACCCAACAGCAAAATTAAGCTGACGTTTGAAGGCTCCTCGAATTAGCAATGAGCTGTGGTTGGGAGATGGAGCTGATTTAGCAGGGAGGGATTCTGAAATGCAGCGAAACAAGTCGGACATTTCGCTGCATGACAAAACAAACAGCTATTCGCTAGCTTTCATGTTGAATGATCCACCAGCACCATAGGTGATCGTCGCTTCAACATAGTAGGCCTTCTTGATATCTGGGCGGATATCCTGAACCATGTAATATGCCTCTCCGCTTCGCGCGCCTGTGGCACAGACGAAAACGATGGGTTTGGTGATTTTCATGGTTTTCAGCTTTTTCTCCAGCAGATCCGAGGGGATATTGATAGCTGTTTTGAAATGACCGGCTTCATATTCATCCGGGTCACGAACATCGACCAGCATGATACTGTTCGGATCGTTGGCCAGGATTTTTTTGAATACAGCCAGGTTGATACTACCCTCTTCCTCGCCACCTTTGATCTGAATTTTCTTGGTAGCACCAGCAACCTTTTTCCATGCCGGATAACCTGCTTCAAAGACCTTGACCTTGGTGTAACCCATCTTAACCGCCATACTGGCGGATTTAGGGCTCATCTTTCAGGTAAAGCCACCGCAATAGAAGATCAGCGGTTTGGTCTTGTCTATCGGCAGCCGGTTCTTGAATTTACTGAACTTGCTGTATGGGATGCTGATAGCTCCCGGAATATGTCCCTTGTCGTACTTGGGGCGTTTGGGACGAGAGTCGACAATCGCAATATTTGCTCCTTTGTCCACCTGACTCTTCACGTAGGATGCTGCAACAGCGCCGTAGTTTCCTGCTTTGATCCAGGCAGGGTAACCGCTGGTGAAAACCTTAACATTGGTGTAACCGAGTTTTTCAGCCTTCCAGGCTGATTTGTGACTCATCTTTCAGGTAGGTCCCTGGCAATAAAATATCAGAAGGGCGCCTTTGTTTTTAGGCAGCTTGTCCGTCATTTTGGCGAAGCTGCTGTTGGGAATATTGATCGCAGTTGGGATATATCCCTTGTTAAATTTTTTCCGAGTTGGCCGAGAGTCTATCAGGTGGACATCCTTCGGTCGGGGAATTTTGACAAACTGCTTGACGTAGTCGACGTCAACGATGGAATGGAATTGCCATTTTTTCGCTGTCTGGCTTGCCTGCATTTCGGTTTTGGCTGCTGCCGACTGTTTTACGGCCGGGGCACAACCAAATGTGAATGCAGTTACCAGGGCGATCAGAAAGGGCATTCCAATCGCGTTTTTGTATTTCATATAATCCTCTCCGTTTGATAAAAATAGAATTCGGAATAAACTTCTATTGCCCCTCGCATTTCAACAAAGGGTGGGAACGCTTCATCAGACAATTAAAAAGGGAGTCGATGAAGCAGACAACATCACATCAGCCTGATGATTTCCAGAACTGCGGTGACATGTGAATGTTACCGGGCAGCGTCGGTTCCTTTGGCCAGTTCAGAAGGGACGTCTGATCGGTATAGAATATGTTTGGCCGGGTATTGATCAGCGGATTGACAATGCGGATGTGTTTTTTGGATTTCAGCACCTGACTGATCTCGCTCGTGGGATCGTTCAGATCTCCAAATACCCTGCTTCTGGTGGGACAGGTCTCCACACAGGCAGGCTCTTCCCCTGCCACTATGCGGTGATAGCAGAAGTCACACTTGTCAGCTATGGCTGTTTCAGGATTACGGAAGCGGGCGTCATAAGGACAGGCGGTCACACAGTTGCCGCAGCCGATACACTTCTTTGGATCAATCACCACCAGGCCATTGGTCCCTTTGAATGTTGCACCGACAGGACAGGCGGAAACACACGAGGGCGAGTCGCACTGCATGCACTGTCCGGGTTGAAACTGTGTGTGCATCCCCCCTCCGGGATCATTCTCCTTAATCCAGTTTCGCCAGAAACCCTGAGGTAACCCGTTTTCAACCTTGCAGGCGATCATACAGGCCTTACAATCGATGCACTTTTGAGCATCAACGGCTATGGCGTATTTTTTTTGTGTTTGCTTCATACATGGCTCCTAATTTTCAAATTTTCCGTATGGTCACAATTGTTTCATGCATAGCCATGTTTCCGGTTATGTCATCGTTTTTATCCTCCAGGATCTCAGCAATGCAGGCGCCAGAACCAAAAACAGTTCTCAACCCCTTCGAGATAACACCGTATCCAGTACTCATATATACGGTATCCTTTCGGGTTTTTTTGGTAACAAAGGCCTTGATTTTCTGTTTGCCGACTGAACTGCTGACCACTACCAGATCTCCCTGTGAAATATTGAGTTTTCCGGCGGATCTGGGATGAATCCAAAGGCTGTTTTCAGGCACCAGCTCATTCAAAAGCGTGTTATTGGTGGATGACCCTTGAGTCGTATAGGCGTTTCGACCGACGACCATTCGAAAACGGTTGGTGGGAACCCGTTTTGGTGGTCGATAAACCGGCATGGGGTCAATTCCCGCCATTTTATAGCGTTTGTTGTATAGTTCCACTTTTTTGGAGAGGGTTTTGAAACCTTTGTGCAGACCAACGTAATCGCCGCCAACTTCATAAACGCCATCTTTTTTCAGTGCAGCTGCTGCTTCAGGCATCCCTTTCAGCTGGGCTTCCCTGTACTCTTCCATGGTGTAGTCAAAATGTTCGCCCAGATCCAGTCGTTTAGCCAGCTGCTTGATTATCCACAGACCGGACTTGGATTCGTATAGCGGTTTAACAACCGGATCCCGCGTAACCAGGGCGGGCCCACTGGAAATACCTTGTGAGACCGATACCGGGTCCATTCGTTCCAGATAAGTGGCAGCCGGCAGTACCAGGTCCGCCATCCATGCGGTATCACTCATGGTGACATCGATCGACATCATGAAATCCAGCTTGTTAATCATTTTAACGGTTTTCTGGCGGTTGGCACCGGTTTGCATCGGATTGATCTTGTATGTGACCAGACCCTTTACAGGATAGGGTTTACCTTCGATCACCGCATCCCGCGCATGTTTGAATGCGCCCTCTGTGTCGAACATCATAGTGGATCGCCCCATATCGATACGATCATCGGGGTTATCCTCGTAAAAAGGGGCTTCGAACGGGATAGAACCCAGGTGAACCTTTCGGGGAAGTACCAGTCCGCCTGCCTTGTCCCAATTGCCCAACAGGGCGTTGATCATGGCGTTGGCCCTTCTGATCTGTGTGGAGTCGGTATAGTCTGACGTTCGTCTGCCCGGGTAAACGATAGCGGCTGGTTTGGCTGCTGACAATTCCCTGGCAATTCTCTTGATGTCACAAAACGGAATATCACACTCTTTTTCAGCCCATTTCGGCGTATATTTCTGGACGTGGCGTTTCAGCCGTTCAAATCCGTGTGTGTGATTCTTAACGAAATCATCATCATACAGTTTTTCGTTG
>JAOZRE010000345.1:4887-5135 GCA_029940215.1 bacterium
CCGGTTTAATGGCATGCCATTCGTCAGCCAAAGCTGCCGTCTTCGTGTACCGTGGATCCAGAACCACCAGTTTGCAGTCCTTGCGCATGGCCGTCATCAAATCGATACTGTCCGGTGTAACCAGGGCCTCAAAACGGTTGGAACCCGGCATCAGAACATACTTGGCATTAAGGAGGTCCGGCATGGGCATCACACCAAAAGTATCCAGAAAGGCGCGATTCCGGCTCAGCAGGCAGTTGGATTCATGG
>JAOZRE010000346.1 GCA_029940215.1 bacterium
CATCAGCAAAATCTGGATTCATGAGCGTAAATACCAAAAAGTAAAATGAAAGTTGTCATACAAAGAGTAAAGAAAGCGAGTGTTTCAGTAAATCAAAAAGATGTTGGTCAGATTAATCAGGGATATTTATTGCTGGTCGGTTTCGACCAAGGGGACAGCGCAGAATTGCTTCAGCCGATGCTGAATAAAATCTGCCAGTGTAAACTGTTTCCGGATCGGAAAGGGCGATTCGCCCACTCTATTTTGGAAGTTGCCGGCGAGTTGCTGATTGTATCTCAGTTTACCCTCTCTGCAGAACTAAAAAAGGGGAAAAAGCCCAGCTTTACAAGAGCAATGGACCCCGGTGATGCCGAACGACTGTACGATGAATTTACCGACCTGAGTCGACAGACGGGTATCCCTGTTCAAACCGGTTTGTTTGGGGAAATGATGCAGGTTTCATTACAAAATGACGGACCGGTTACTATCCTGATGGACTCCCGTGAACTGTTCCCCTCTTTGTCGCGTTCTTCATCCTGATACCCAAATGAGCGGTTGCATTGATGCTGACTGTTAATAAAAAAACGCTTGAACTGTTTCTGCAGGATCTGTGGAAGGATATTAGAAATCTGGAGGTGGTAGAACAAAACGGCAAAAAAGTTATTCGCCGATTCGCTGATAACAATACAACCATTCCAGAAGATCTTGAGTATATTAATTGCCTGAAGAGCAAAGATTCTTTTAACATTCCTGAGATAAAAGAGGTTACCGATCAATATATTGCTTTCAGATATATTGAGGGAACACGGGCATTTAATTTGTTAATGGATTTGAAGATCCTGTATCGAGATGAAAACAGATCATGTTACCGGGACCTGGGGATTCAGCTGCTGCACCTCCTGCAGGATGACCTGCGTGAATTTCAAAAGATAATGGAGGCAAAAGCGGTGTTTGCCGGAGGTAGTTGTTTGTATCCAGCAGAAATTAAGATGAATTCACAGTATCAAGTGTTGACGGATATCCTGCCGGAAACGTGCGAATTTAAGGAGATAGTAGATGATCTAGCGCGGATAGCCGCAGTTTATGAAAACGAGGTGGCTGTTCCCTTTCGGGATGCCACACCTAAGAACACGATTGTTGAGGTTCCGGAACTATTTCAACAGAAATTTGCATCATATGCTGAACGTCTTGATGAGCTCAAAAAATTATGTCTGTCAGGAGCGTTGTCCCAATTGTTGAGGAAAGAGAATATCTATCAAATTGACTTTTCAGGTTGCAAGTTCCTCTGCCCGACCGGCGATGACTGGATCGCTTTAAACGAACATGAGTCGACGGGGTGGTTGAAAGATTCCAAGCGGCCAATGTCTCCTCAGAACAATTTGGTGTGGCTTTGTACCCTGTTTGTACGATTTTCCCGTTTTGCGGGAAGAAAACTGGCCTATCGGCTTTTAAATTATTCAGGGTATCATGTCCGCTTTGTCCATGATGATGAAGCTTACTATTTCTTAAAGCTGTCCAATGTCTGCCAGTACCTTCGAGCCCATCAAGTCATCCAGGGAGATCAATTGGCAGAGTTGATGAACAATCTCTATCGGGTATCCCGTTTTGAACCTGAGAAGGACTATCTGCTTGATTTGCTCCGTTGTGAACATCAGAGGGCATACTATTCGGACATCTATCCGAACTGATCAGATTGTCGCTTGAGAGCAGACCATTCAGGTTGTTCCGATGGGGTTGACTATCCTTTTTTCCCACATAAATATTTTTAAAAATTAAACAAAATGGTTTTCTTTTCTTCACAGAAATCCATTTTTATATTATAGCTGAAAGAATATATTTATTGGAGATGAGATGCCACGAGCTATCCTGTTTCACTCGAACGACCGGGTGATCCCCGGCAGTTCTGATTAATCGGAAATGAATGATATCATTGACGGGCGACTGTCTCATCTGAAATCGTCTGACATGAAATGCCGATTTTCATAGGGCTGCCATCTCGGTCGAGAGAGGATAGCAAAACAATCATCGTACGGGATGTACCTCTCTGATTTTCCCCATTTTATTTTTGCTGGATTATTATTAACACGTGGCGGGTAATGTTTATAATCCGTCCTTAATTATGTTTTTGGTATAGGAGGTTTAATGCACAAAAGTCATGTTGAAAGTAATATTCATAACATCGCTGTAGTTGGAAAAGACGGTTTTGGTAAAACAGAACTTGTGAATTCACTGTTGAAATTTCAACCCAAGCAGCAGGCAATTGATGTCATTGAACAGCCTGAAGAGAAAGAACGCGGGTATACGATTTATACGAGCTATTACCATCTCGACAATGGTAGTGAGACCATTAACCTGATCGACACACCCGGAAATACAAACTTTTTATCCAGTTTGAATGTAGCGACATATGTGAGTTCAGGTGCGATATTTGTTGCGTCTACTGCGGCCGATTCGGCTGGCGCCTTCCGAATATGGGAAAGTCTTAATAATAATAAGACGCCAAGGCTCATATTTATGAATATAGCTGACGCGTCCGAAGGGGATTTTGGTGACTCACTTTCAGCCATTGAGACCTCTTTCTCCGTTAAGCCTGCAGTTCTTTATATACCTTGGATTGAAGATGGCAAGCTGGTCGGGATTATCGATATTCTTAAGCAGAAGTTGATTCGGGGAACAGCAGGAAAAACATCAGAGGAAGATGTTCCGGAAGCGGCTCTGGAAGATGTCGAACTATACCGCAGTATTACCTACGAGCGCCTGGCTGAGCTGAACGACGAATTGATGGAATATTATATTGAGGAAAAGCCAGCTCCTGATGAATTGATGGTAAAGGTGCTGTCAGATGGTTTAAATTCATGTGGGATTACACCCGTTTTGACAGGCTGTATCGATGAAGAGGTTGGAGTAGATACTCTATTTGAATTTATCAAGACTAACTTTCCGACTTTTCAACAGGGAACCACATGGGTTGGGAAACAAACCAACGCTGAAGATGCCGAACCAGTGGAGCGGCAGCCAAAAGCTGAAGAACCGTTCTCCGGTGTTGTGTTTAAAACAGTTTATGACCGCTATATAGGTAAATTGAACTACCTGCTGGTTGTATCCGGTGTGTTTAAAAAAGGGATGAAGCTTCATAACAGCTCTATCGGCAGGAAAATGCAGACAAATCGTTTCTACGTCATGAATGGTGATAAGACGGACGAAATCGAAGAGGCATATCCCGGGGATATTGTAGTTCTGGAAAAGGTGGATGATCTGGAAGTCAACCAGACCATTTGCGACGCAGACAATGTCGTTGTATACGACCCGATTACATTCCAGGTTCCCTGGTATACCAACCGCCTCGAGATGACAAACAGCAGCAAAGATAGTCGCATCATGGATGCCCTCAATAAGACTGTTGCTGAAGATCCGACTTTGAAGATGGAGTACAACAACGAGACAAATGAAATGCTCCTGTCAGCTGTAGGTGTGTTGCATATTGATGTCATCAAGGAGCGACTCAAGAATATTTATGATGTTGAGATAGTGCTTGCGCCACCAACTGTTGGATACCTTGAAACTATAAGGGGTAAAGCAACGGTACAGGGTAAGTATAAGAAACAGAGTGGTGGCCACGGACAATATGGGGATGTCCATATCACCTTGGAGCCAACACCGAGAAACAGCGGTTTTGAATTTGTTGATAAGATTGTCGGCGGGGCGATTCCCAAGAACTATATCCCCGGCGTGGAAAAAGGAGTTAAGGAAGCATTGGCTAGCGGAACACTCGCAAATTATCCGGTGATTGATGTGAGGGTTACTCTTTTTGACGGAACCTTTCACAATGTTGACTCTTCTGATTTCGCTTTTCAACGAGCCGGTTTCATGGCGGTTAAAAAGGCGCTTCCCGAATCAAAACCTGTGATTCTCGAACCCATTATGGAGGTGGAAATTGATGTACTGGAAGCCGATGTCGGAAAGGTAACCAAGGACTTGTCTGGTCGGCGTGGAAAGGTAAGTACATACGCTTATAACGAGTTCACGACATTGATTCAGGCAGAGGTTCCCCTTGCAGAAATGATGGATTACACTCCGGCCTTGCGTGGAATGACGGTTGGTCTAGGTCTGTATTCCATGAAGCTGAAATCATATGAAATACTGGCTTCGAACTTTGCTGAAAAGGTGATTGCCGCGCGCAACCCTGAAGAAGAATAAATAGTATGTGCCGGGGGAGTCAGCCATGACTTCCCCATTAATAAACCTGCCTGCATTTCCGGATCTCACCTGTATTCCCCTTAACCAATCCATCTGATAGCCCTGAACTCACGTTCCACAAAGCATTGGCCACGTTTCTGCATGGTCACTTTACAGGGAATTTGGGAGTAACCCGACCCTCAAAAGTACCTTGCCAAACTGTCAGACAGAATAAATATTTCAAGATACTGTAATAGCAGCTTAAATATTGTTAAAGTGGTTTTGGTTCCAATTGAGTTCAAGGATGGGCATGTCTTTTGTATTGTAAGACTGAGGAATCCCGGTATTGGAAACCCGAACAAGACAAAGGATTATGTTTCGATTCTCGCTGCAGACCGCCCTGAATGTAAGGGGTCGCCAGGAAAAAATGAAGATGAAGGAGCTGGCGGAAAAATTGGCGGTTGAACATAATATCGTCAATCAGATCAATAAAATAAATGATGATAACCGAGGTGCCGATCTTGGAATGAATCAGGCGAAACAGAGTCGAAGTTTCACTATCAGGGAACTGAAAGCACTCAGTGGTTTCAAAGGCCGGATGAAACATCTGTTAGCCCTGCGAAACCGGGAGCTGGAGGATGCCAAAAAAGCGGTTCTGGAGAAGCAGCAGGAACTGATTGAAGCCAGTAAGCTCAAGAAAACACTGGAGATCCTTAAGGAAAAAGAGGAAAAGCGATATTTGGAAAAAATTTCCGCCATTCAACGAAAGAACATGGATGAAATTGCCGGAAATCAATTTGCACAGAAAATGAGAAGTTGAATTCACGAAAAGCCGCAAGGAGCAATGTTTTGAAGAAGGTAATGATCGGATTGATACTGATAATTACAATGTTGTTCGGAGCCCAACCCGCTTACCCCATGTCGACGGTCAAAGGTTGGATTAATAAGATCATGCCGGGAACGTTTG
>JAOZRE010000053.1 GCA_029940215.1 bacterium
GGTCTTTATAGGACTTTTGTGGACAGCTTATGCCAAGTTATTTTTGTACGATCCCCTATTCCGACGCTTGGGTTTTTGGGGCGGAGGGCTTTTCCTTTTTAGTTTCTCTTGCGGGGGGTTCTATTGAAATATCGTCTAATCCCACCGCTTCGGGCATGTCAGCGGCGGTAAAATTAGCCTTTGACAGGTTGCAGTTAACAAACTCGACATTGTCGAATTTGCTCCCCGTAAAATCAGCACTCTCAAAGTTGGCATGTTCAAATGTAATGGAATTCAACTCTGCACCAGTCATTTTCGTGTGCGAAAAATTGGTCTGCTTACATTTTGTCGCATTAAATTTAGCATTAATCAGGATCGCGTTTTTCAGGTCTGCATTATTCATAAACACTTCTGTCAAGTCAGCACCTTTAAGGTTTGCTCCCTGCAACGATTGACCCTTGTCCAATCGTTTTTTCAGAAGTGACTTCAACTGTGCATTGGCATCCCTGTCACCGGCAGCGGCGTTCTGGAGCTTGTCGTTGGTTTCTCTGAGCCGTTGAGCCAGCATCAGGGAAAAGCTTTTATACAGCTTATAGGCCAGAAGAATATTGTGCTCTGACAACAGGCTTTCCTTGATCACCAGCAGAACAGCAGGTCCACCTTCGATGGTTGCACTGGCCGACCGGGGTGATTGGTCTATCACGCCCATTTCTCCAAAGCATGCGCCGGAGGTTAGTTTTGCCAGGACTTCTTCTTTCTTAGCGCCGATATACTTGCTGATTCGAACAGTTCCGCTGAGAATAATATACATCTGATCACCGCGGGATTTTTCTTTGAAAACTATTTCGCCGTCGGCAAAGCTTTCGCTGACTGCCAGTTTGAGCAGAGCCAGAAGCTCACCATCCGAGAGCGTTTGAAAAAATGATACGGTTTGTTTCAGCTTAACGAATATTTCTTTTGATAGTTGCATTTTTCCTCAAAAAGCGTTTCCGAGCTGGTGCGCAGAACAAATGCATGTCTTGAAAAACGGGGAGTCGCTGTTTGAATCGGTTTTTCAGACCTGATAGTATTGCTGTGATGTACGGAATAATCTCTGGGTATTCTGAAAAATTGTTGATATTCTAGTGACTTATTCTGTAAACGGGTCCACTGCCCGAGAATTTTAAAAGAAAATACCTCAATTTTAACTTTTTGTATATCCCTTATTTTTGAATTATTCTATGACTTTTAGCAGCAGCCTGGAATTTATCGCTGATATTTTATAGTGATCATGTTGGATTTAATCCTTAAAAGGACAATGCGGTGGGTGAAAGGGAGGCAGGTGTTAAAATGTGTGATTGACGCAATGTTAATTGGAAAAGGTCAGATGGCAAACAGACAGGAGGCAGATTATGGATAACTGGTGGAGATGCAACATGGCTGGGAAAATGGTTATTGTCTTGATCTTATTGGTCCATGTTTTTTGCTGTCCCCAAAGCGCCAGGTCATCTCAACCGAAGAAACAGACAAAGCCGATAGGCATGGTCTGTTTACCTGAATCAGATCAAATAGAGTTTCTGGAGAATAGACTATACGGAAAACGACTTCTTCAGCATGTAAAAAAAGCGAAGGAACACATCATCTTGGGGGCTTATCTGTTCAAACTGTCTAAAAACAGGCGGAATCAGACAGTTCAGCTGTTTAATGCTCTGGTTGCGGCCAGAAAAAGAGGGGTACGAGTTGAGGTGTTACTGGAGCTGTCCGATCACAATGATAACTTAAATCAATACAATCAGATAACCGGAAGGGAGCTGGAAAAACATCATATCAAAGTCAGGTTCGACTCACGTCAGGTCCAATCCCATTCAAAATTGGTGGTTATTGATGGGGAGTGGACCTTCGCAGGAAGTCATAATCTCACAGCTTCAGCACTGTGGTTCAATAATGAGGTAAGCCTGCTGGTAAGATCCAAGGTGATTGCAGAGAAAGCGCTGCTGCACCTCAGTCGAATTCGTTGATCTCTCAGATCATGGCACATACACCATACTTAGAGATCAATCTTCCGCATCTTCCATACCAAAGATATAATCCTTATCTTTTATGGTCAGGACCGGGTGCGGAGAATAACGGACTACTTTTTCAGCGACACTGCCCATGAATACGTGTTTGAGGCCAGTTCGACCGTGCGTGCCCATGATGATTATGTCAATTTCGTTTTCTCCTGCATATCGCACTATTTCCGTGAAGGGATCACCTTTAAGATTGATCAGCTCCACCTCCATTCCATTAGGCGCAATATTTTTCCAGAATTCCTCCAGGTCTGAGGTTGCCCGCCGATCTGATTCGGTAATCAGTTTTTGGTGCAGTTCAGGTGAAAAATAGCCGTAATCGTTTAGAATCGTTAGTGGCTCCGAAACGGTTACCATCAACAGTGTCATTTTAGCATCGAACTGTTTTGCAAACTTAATGGCGTATTTGAGGGCACATTGTGATACTTCAGAGCAATCAGTGGGAACCAGAATGTTTTTGATATTTACCATGACAGTTATACCTCCATTTCATCGGGTTACCGTTTAGAACAACAAAAATATCTGCAAATAACGACAAGGATAGGTCTACCAGGTTTCTGCGTCGTCCTCCTTATCCTCTCACCTTTATTTTACTCGTTCTTAAACCTGAAATCAATCCAATAATCATAGTGGGTCCTTAAAAATTCGTGATGTCCTTTTCCTTTTTTGCGGTTTGGGATAGACTAGAATGATTGGTGAACAACCAACTCCGGCGCGCAACCTTGGTATATTGTTTGGCTGACGCTGTCACTAGTGCAAGGCCATAGGATTACACAACAAGGCGTCTGACAGGAATTCATCACAACAGCGCTGATGATCAGGATAAGCAGGACAAACCTTCTGACCCGATCCAATCGCTGTTGAGAAAATCCATAAACCAACTTTTTTGATGACTAGAACATGCTGGAACAAATAGAGACCGTTATTATCAGGGGAGGCGTCATGATGGTTCCCCTGTTGATCTGTTCATTTCTTGTCGTGCTGTTTACGCTGGAGCGACTGTTTGTTTTGAGACGAAATCGACAGGTCTCGGACAGAAGTATTCAGGAGTGGACGACCTGGTTTTCGACAGGGAGCGGATCAAATAATCATGCAGTACCCACAGGCACTTCCATCGTAAGCCGTGTCCTCACCAAAACAGTGCAGTTGTTACCCTTGTCCCAAAGTCGACTGGAGGAACGCCTCGGTGATCTGGCACGAATCGAAAAACACAGGCTTGAGCGGGGATTGATCATTCTGGATACCATTGCGGGGATAGCGCCTCTTTTTGGATTGCTGGGGACCGCGTTGGGGATGGTTGAGGTGTTTTCAAGGCTGTCTTTAATGGATGAGGCGAAAATGAATGCGCTCTCATCGGGTATTTCACAGGCCCTGTTTACGACTGTAGCCGGTTTGATGATTGGAATCCCCTCCCTTATCGCCTTCAATACCTTTACGCGGCGTGTTGACAGTTTAATGCTTGTGGCGGAGGAGCAAATTAACGCACTGGTCGATACCTTCTTTACTGAAATGGTGGAAAAGTGAAAAAGGATTTAGTATTTAGACGGTACAATAGAGACCCATCGCTATGAAACTCATAGATACAAATAAAAGGCGGACACAGATAAATATCACAGCATTAATAGATATTTTGTTTCTCCTCATCATATTCTTTGCTGTTTCCACACAATTCACCAATCAACGTTCAATTGGTGTGGATCTACCTCGGTCGAAGACCGGTAGTACGGTCTCAACACATAAAAAGCTGATGATCATTATGAAGGAAGAGATGATGATCTTTATAAACGGTGTGCCGATAAAATGGGATCTGGTGGAGGAGAGTATCCGGAAAGGCAGTTTTGACAAATCCCAGAAAGTGATACTCAATATTGATAAGCAGATATCTCATGGTAAAGTGATTCAGTTATTGGATATCTTAAAACAGCAACAATTCAAGAAGGTTGTTTTTGGTACATACGCCAGTCAGTGACAACAAAGTCCTGGTTTTGACTTTTCTGATCACGCTGATTCTTCATTTGGGCCTGATGTCGCCTCTTTCCCAGTGGCTCGATCAAATTCTGCTCCCTCGATTTGCCGATGACGCTCTTGAAATCGATATTAACGAAATTCGGTCAAATCAATCCCTGGAAAAGGAAAAGCAGCCTTTCAGTTTTGAAGAAAAGAGGTCGGATCCGGTGAAAATCTCGCAAAAAGGTGAAGTTCAAGAGCTTGTGCCACCTGTGGGTGAACATCTACGTACGGTGCCGGGTGAGAAGAAAAAACTATTATTCGAACGCCGTGAAGATGTTCTAACTGGAAAAAATGAACCACAAAAGCGTACGGGGGGAAAAAAATTATTAGTTGAGCAGAAACCTGAATCAGCATTGGTACAAAGGCCTCACAAAGCTGTTAAGGAGACAACGGACTTGGATGAAACATCCACAATCGAATCCATCATATCATCGCCCCTGGTTATTCCTGAGACACATCGAGACAGCACCATAAAGAAAAAGGAGGACGGAACACCTGATGAGGTCAGAGGAAGTTTCAGAAACGGAACCCCGGAAGATACAACCTCTGAGAATCTTCAATACTCAATGAACTCATATCAATGGACGTTTAAGCGGTTTGTTGATAACTGGGTGGTTGATATTCAGAGATGGTGGAAGGCACCCATCGATTATATCACCGGGAAGATGCCGGAAGGTGGTGATCTATGGGTTCAGGTTCAACTCGGGCTGTCTGGAAAACTGCTGTCATATCGAATTATCAGGTCGGACGTAACACCTGAAATGGAGTTGAGGGCAATACAGGCCTTGATAGGTTCTCTAAAACGCCCGGAAATTCCCCCTTCATTTTCGAAAGAGACCCTGGTAATCAACTGGCGGTTTATTTACCCGCCACTGCGCCCCGCAATTAAAATGAAGCGCTGACTTTATAGGAAAGGTGGGACTAAGATTCTTCTGTCAGAAGTCCCATTTCTTCCAACAAGTCCATTATTTTTTGCTGCTGGAAGGGCTTGACCAGGTAGTATTCGCACCCTTCCTGAAAGGCATCGAGGATATTTTTTTTATCTCCTAGAGCGGTTACCATAACAATTTTTACGCCATCGCCGACAAAGGTGCCGTTTTTCTCTTCAATGGCACGTATCTCTTTCAAGGTTTCATGTCCATCCATCACTGGCATTTTGATATCCAGAAATATGACATCATAGGATATTTTTTCGTCCAGTCGGGCTAGATAATAATCGATGGCTTCCTGACCATTTACTGCGATGTCACACTTGCCTGTATCTTCAAGTATGGTTGTCAGCAACTTACGATTGGTCAGATCGTCATCTACAACCAGAAATCTCATGTATACCTCGATTGGGAATGTCCTGTTTTCAAACTGAAAGGGCAGGCCTGTTGTGCAAGGCCTTTCAGCCGATCAAAGTAGTCTCGATATTTGATAGAAGGTCCTGATGGCTGAACGGTTTGGTTATGTAAGCATCGCCACCAACATCAAACCCTTTTTGCATCTCATCGGCCATCGCCTTTGCCGAAATTAAAATGATCTTCATTTCTGCAAAATTTTCATCCTGTCTAACAGCCTTGCAGACCTGGTATCCATCTATGCCTGGAAGTATAATATCCAAGAGCAGAATGTCGGGTTGAAAGGTATGGATTATCTCCAGAGCCTCTTCGCCAGAGGAAACAGATAGGACGTGATATCCCTCAGAAAGAACCTCATCAAGAAACCTCAGGTTGGTTGGGTCATCGTCAACTATCAGAATCTTTGGTGATTTTGTCATGACAGGGAGTGTGCATGGAATAGTGTGTGCGCTTTCAGAAAGGATGGCAGACTCTCTACCGCGTTCTGCCGGTTAGCGCAACTTCTGTATTCAGGCCGAAATATAGCAAAAATATGATATGAAATCAAATGCTAAAAAATATATTTGCCGGATTACATCTATCAAAATGAAATTTAAGATAAAACAGGATACTTGTATAGAAAAATCAGCTAGCTGATAGAATATTTGTCAATTAGCAACTTTTCGCGCATAATTGGTGCGAAGAAACAAACAGGTTTGCGCAAACGCACGCTTGTTTCCCCGTAGAGGCTTATCTGGTTGGAAAATACCCACCCAGTCACGCATTCTTTAGAACTGACTAGAAAAGGCATGTAAAGATGGAACTCTCGAATCGTTTTCGCTATCTGACCATAACAGCAATTATTGTCGTTTCCCTGGCACTTCTATACCGGTTCAGGGAGACGCTGCCTATTTTTGTACTGGCATTGTTGTTGTCATATATTCTGACACCATTAGTAACCTGGATGTCAACCAAACGAGTGTTCAAACGACAGATTTCCAGGGGGCTTTCAATCATTATCATTTATCTGTTTCTGATTACTGGACTGTCATTTGGAGGGGCCTACTTTGTCATCAATCTGACAAATGAGGTTCAAATCCTCGTGCAGGATATTCCAAGTTATGGGGAGCGGCTATCGAAGAACTGGGTACCCTCCATCAGTAAAGGGATCCAGAATATCGCCAAGTATCTTCCCAAAGTCGAATCGCCTGAAGCTAAGCTGACGCTGAAAGAGAAGGAAGAGGCACACGAAAAAGTACGGGTTGCCGGAACTAAACAGAAGAATGAAATACTGGAGTTTCTAAAGAATACACGCTTTCAGGTAAAGCAGGACAAGGCAGGTTTTGAAATCGTTCCACAACCCATTTCACGCGATGTGGAGGATGTTAACTTAGAAGAGTTTGACCTGGCAGCCGTTATCAACAATTTTATTGAATCTCTTACTGAAAACTTGCAGAGCATTTTGCTTGGATTTCTCAACTATGGACAGATTATTGTGTTCACAGTTGTGACGTCCATATTTCAAACCTTTATTACCCTGATGATTGCAGCTTTTATCATCATCGATCACGAGAAAATTCTGGCGTTTTTCCTGGGACTCTTTCCGATACGGTTTGCCAATAATATGGAGTTGTTCATGCAAAAACAGGATGCCGGACTGACGGGTGTTGTCAGGGGGCAGATGATTATATGCCTGGTGAACGGAACCTTAACAGGGATCGGTCTTTTTGTGCTTGATGTCAAGTTTGCGTTGACCCTCTCTCTGGTTGCAACTGTCTGTTCGATTATTCCCATTTTCGGTGTGATCATCTCATCGGTTCCTATAATTCTGATGGCGATTACCAACTCATTTTTTACAGCGCTGCTGGCATTGGGCTGGATTGTGATCATCCATTTTATTGAGGGAAACATCCTTAATCCAAAGATAATCGGGAAGTCAGCGGAGATACATCCTGTTCTTGTCATTCTTGCTTTAATGGCGGGGCAAAATGCATATGGTATTTTTGGGGCTTTGATTGCGGTGCCGATTTTTTCAATACTCCAGATTACCTTTTTCTTCATCTGGGATCTTGTATTTATTTTAGACGATATGCCTGAACCTGCTACAACAGGAGTATCAACCTACCAGAAACCGAATGAATAGCCGCCGGGCCAAATTTTAACCAATTTACAGCATCCTGGTTTTTTTCGGACAGGAGTGATCGCGTAAAGAGAAAATGACAACAAAGAAACAGAAATCACAGGTGTGGGGAAATCGATTGAATACCCCACCAGATCAATTAAATATCAGGTTTTGCGCTGGAAGAGATGTTATCACCCTACCTATGGCAGATGAAATCCTGCTGGAGTTTGATGTCTGGACAAATCTGGCTCACGCCAAAATGCTGAATAAAGTAGGGGTATTGAATGACGAGGAACTGGCTGATATCAGAACGGCGCTGTCTGACCTGGTCCATGATTTTCAGTCTGGATCCTTTGAATTGGATCCGGAGAAGGAGGATGTTCATATTAACGTTGAACACTATATTACGTTCACGAAAGGGGTTGTTGCCGGTAAAAAGATACACACCGGTCGCAGTAGAAATGATCAGGTTTCAACCGATATGCGATTGTTTCTGAGGGAAGCGGTGATTGAGCTGGTTGCCTCCACACTGACTCTTATCAAAGCCATACTAAACCGTGCAGAACAAGAAACAACGAGCATTATGCCTGGGTTTACCCACTATCAACCAGCCATGTTGACAACAGTCGGTCATTGGTTGACCAGTTGGAGCCAGGGGCTGCTGAGGGACGCCCTGAGCCTGATGCAGGATCTGAAAATGATGAACCGTTCCCCTCTGGGGGCAGCGGCATCATTTGGAACCTCCTGGCCAATCAATCGAGAGTATGCGGCTGAACTACTCGGGTTTGACGCCGTAGAGGAGAACAGCCTGGATTGCATCAGCTCGAGGGGAGAGAACGAAACCCGGATTGCAGCGAGCATCTCGATCATGATGAATCATCTGAGCGTGGTCGCACAGGATATTATCCTGCTCAGTACACCATTTTACCGCTTTTTCAAGGTCGATGACCGATATGTAACCGGGTCTTCCATTATGCCGCAAAAACGAAATCCGGATTTTGCCGAAATTATCCGGAGCAAAGCCTCTCTGGTGCAGGGGAGCCTGATCAGCCTTCTGGGAATACAAAAGGGGGCCATGAGCGGATATAACAGGGATACCCAACAGACAAAATATCTGATTATGGACCTTCTGCGCGAATCAAGGGATGTCCCGTCAATTCTCAGCGGTGTGATCGCAACCCTGGGTTTTGACAGAAAAACTATGCGCGAAAGTTGCGAGCAAGGCTATATCAATGCTACGGATATCGCAGATTGGCTGGCACAGAAACATGAGCTCTCTTTCAGGGATTGCTATGAGGTTCTATCCTCTGCAGTCAAATACAGCGAAGATACGGGAAAGGTCACCCTGGAGGCACTGAAACAAGCGATTTCAGAACAGGGGCTGGAGATAACCTTTTCAGAGGAAGACGCTAAATTTATAGATTCGCCTGAAAAATCTCTTCTTGAAAAACGGCACACGGGTGCACCTTCGGCTGAGTCTGTTGAACGGATGATTCGAAAGCAACAGGGGCAAGCTGAGAGGACAGAAAGGGAACTGGGCGAGTTTGGACAGGGAATTCAGGATGCTAGAAAGCGTTGTTTTGGCGGTTGATTACTCTTCATCCCCATTCTGTTTGATTTCTGACAGCAGCTGGGTCAACAATTGACCGTTTATCATCTGTTGGGGATCTTTCATGTGTTCCCGCTCTGACTGAATGATATTATTCCTGGGAACCGGGTTGGTGACCAGGTTCAGCACCATCAGCACTTTGATGATGTTCTCCTTCAGTGCAATCGGCTTGGTACTTCTTTTTGAGGTTACCTTGAGCTTCAATAGCGTTTGAAGGCTCAGATTATTGATACTGAGTTTGAAAAGGGTCTCCACAGGTATCAGGGTTGTCAGGAAGACTACCTTACAATCGAAGATATCCGGCATGGTTTTCTTGATTTTCAGCTTCAACAGGCTGATGATTTTCTGGTTCTCTTCCTTTTCCTCCTCTGTCAGAGAGAGCATGACTGACCCATCTTCCCCCGTTTTTTCCAGTGATTGAATCAGGATCACCTTTTCCTGAATGGATGGTTCCAGGATGTAAAACATGTTCTGGTAAAACGGTTCAAGCTCGGATTCGTACTCCTTCTGGATTCTTTCGGCAATGTGCTTGATAAATTCCCTAAGAAATTCTCTACGGGGCGAAACAGTCACCATCAGATCCAACAGATACTTTGCAGAGATACCTTCACTGATATCCTTTTCCTGGGAAATTTCCTGAAACATGGTCTGAATCCGTCTTTTCTGGAGCCTCATTTCCTGTTGCGCCATTTCTGTGATACTGGCACTTCTCTCTTCCAGACGTTTCCTGTAAGTATCAATATCCTTACGGTAAATCTCTGCTGACTCTTTCTGTTTCATTCTTCGCAGCTTTGTGACCTTTCGTTCAAGTTGACGAATGTATTTGTCACCCTGTCGCCGCATTTCCTCTATTCGTTTTTCTGTCAGCTCCTTATCGGCTTCAACTCGATCCTTAAAAAGGTCAAGGGTTTTATGTCGGGCTTTTCTCTTGTATTGAGTGCAACTCACTAGAAGATTAAGGATCTGCATGATGGCATACTCGATTACATCATGCATGATGGGCTCGGTTTTCAGGTTGCCCGCTTTCTCCAGCTTGAAATAGTGGGCGTCCAGCAGGTCAAAATCCACAAATTCGCCCCATTCAGAGTCTTCTTTCAGCTTGGCATTGATTTCTGTTCCGAACTCTCTTTGCTCAAGTGTGCTAAGGTTGTATGCGTAAGTAACGAAAATGCCGTTTTTGGTTTTAATCTTCTTTTTAGCAGGCTCATTTTGTCTTTTTCTGCGGTATTCCTGATAAGGCCTCCGATACTTCTTTTTTGATGAATCTGTTTCCAGTGATGTTTCGAAGATAATGTGGTTCTCAATGGCTTTGAAAATTGCTGGTCTGAATATCTGGGACAGCATCCGAATCGCAATTTCAGATGAGGTCGATGACACGAGCATCAGGTAATAGCGCAGCAGGAAAAGCTCCATTCCTAAATAGATAAAATGGTACCAATACAGGTTTCTCAACTGGTCTTCGAATTTTTCCCCCAGATCATCCTCATACGCATTGGCGTCCGAGGTCTTATTTTTGGAAACGGCAGCCTTCCCGAACTTGAATGGCACGAACAATTCACTGAATTTCAGCAGATCATCCTTCAACGGTTTTAATGCCGCTGTGACTTCAGAATAGGTCGAATTGTGGTCCAGTTTTCTGAGATAGAGGGTTAACTTTTCCTTGTCCCAGTTTTCGGTGGTTGAGTAAAATCCAACCAGCTTGAAAAAGAGCTTGGCAACAAGACCCTCACTGTGTGGCTGTGTGGCGATTCCCTTTTCTCTGATGGTTCTCGAAAATAGGAGAAATTTGATCGGCGTCCAGGTTATAATGATTTCGTCATGTTCAGACTCCAACGACGGCGGGTCTTCGCCTACTGGAACCTCTGGAAGTTCGGGGAAATCCTGACTCTTAAAAACCGTATATTTCTTGATATCTTCTAGGCTGTTTTTGTACAGATTTCGGTAGGTTTTCCTGGTATGCCTTGTCGTAAACCTCAGAGCCGCCTGAGTGGCTTTCATTTGTTCCATCAGGGACTTTTCCCGGAACAGTTTGAATCCTTCACCGGCGTGCTTGATTTTCCTATAATATACCCACTTCGCACCCAGAATCTGATGGGCCAGCATTTTGAGAATATAGAGCTTCTCAGCTGGTGTTTGCTCTTCAATAGATTTGACGGAAGTCAGTATATCCAGCATTTTAACTTAATTGAAATAGTGCTTTTGACTGTTAATTTCGCTCACGTACCAATGGAAAATAAAGGTATTTGTACATTGCTGAGTTTATGCACAATTCCAGCCTAAAATACTCTATGTTTTGAAAATATCTGTCTTTTCATGGTTCTCCTGCAGAATTTCCCGAGCGACATCTCCTTTGACGGCTGAGCAGTCAAAGGATTCGGCCACAACCTTTTCGAATAATCTATTCATGATTTTTAAGGGGACAGGCAGCAGTGAGTTGCCTTTGTTTCAACGTTCCGCGTCCTATCCTTATCATCAAAAATGGGATTAAACAATAGGAAAATGTGATATCAGCTACAGAAAAGAATCATCTGATTTCGTAGTGGGCGCCTATTTGCTGGTTATCGGCGATGACTGATTTTTGGATGTTTTCAGATCAAACCTGCTAAAAAAGGATGATCTATCTGAACGTTCCCTATAAAAAGACGACAATTTCAACTATGGTACTTTTTCAGAATTGTCGAACCTGAAGCTGTCCATGGCCCAATGTCAATTCCCCAGTATTTTATATAATAAGTTTCGTTACTTACTAGCGGCCTATCCAGCAGATAGACAACTTGTTTTTTTTTAAATGACTGTTGCTCTTGCATGAAACCCTTAAAAACTGCTCTTTATAATCGCGCCCGCTCATAGATTAGGCTTGACACATATTGCTAATTTCACTAAACTTCTGTCGAGTTAGACAGCCATTTTAAGTGTATGAAAATGAATTGAAAAAGGAGTTCACCTATGAATATTTTGGTTTGTTATGATGAAACAGATGTAGCCCAGGAAGCGCTGAAGATTGGTGTGAAACACGCAAAAGGATTCGATGCAAAAGTGTTTGTTATTACCTCAATGGTTGGTGGCAGCAAAGACAATATTGAAGATAACAAAAAAGCAGAAAGTGGCTTGAAACACGCCGAAAGTGTTTTGCAAAAAGAGGGAATTGCCTGTGAAACACATTTGCTGGTGCGTGGACTGTCCTCCGGCGAAGATATTATCCAGTATTCAACTGAAAATGACATCGATGAAATCGTCATTGGGATCAAAAAAACGTCCAAAGTTGGGAAACTCGTTTTCGGGTCAACGGCACAACACGTGATCCTCGAATCTAACTGCCCGGTTATAACCGTCAGGTAACAACAGGCTGCTTAGGTCGCTTAAGCAAAGTAAAAATAGACTGTTGACCATCGGGCTGAATGCGCCCGGGAATTCCTCTTAACATTCCCGGTATTTCTACCACGATTTACCTTCTGTTTCAGGTATACCTACTGTCATATTGGCCCCGGTGGCAATATGATATTAAAAAACCAAAAGTGTAAAATGGCAAAAAAGAGCGAGTGTAATACGTGGGAAGACTCGGTGGTTACGCCTGAATTTGTGATGAATAAGATCCGGCCTGGAATGAGTATTTTTGTCGGTACGGGTCCGGCTGAACCCCGAACGCTTGTTAAAAGCCTGACTACCTCTGAATCCTATAACCTGCAAGACTTACAGCTTATTCAGCTGGTGAGTGTCGGCGATGCCATCTCCCAAAAGGAGTTACGGTTTCAGCGTTACCGTCTGAAGACCTTCTTCTCAGGTTGGATTGCAGATGAAGCGATTACAGCAGGAAGAGTCGACCTGATTCCCAGTCGATTTGACAATATTCCCAGTTTATTTGAATCTGGCCAATTGCCCGTTGATGTGGCGTTTATTCAGATAACCCCTCCAAATGAAGCAGGATATTGCAGCCTCGGGGTCGCGGTTGATGTTGCACGATTGGCCATGGAACAGGCTTCTCTGGTGGTGGGGGAGATTAATACTCAAATTCCGCGTACCTTTGGTGATACTTATGTTCCCATAACTGAATTTGACTATCTGGTAAAATCCACAGAACCACCAATTTATTTTGATCCATGGCCAACGGATGAGGTCTTTGATATTGTAGCGGAGAACGTTGCCAATATCATTGAGGACGGTAGCTGCATCGCATTTTCCATCGGGACACTTTTCGAGCATCTTAGTCAGCATTTGATGAAAAAGCGACATCTTGGTATTCACACGCCTTTTTTCAGTGATAATGCCATGCATCTGATAAAAAGTGGAGCAGTAAGCAACCGACGGAAAGAGATTTATCGCGGGCAGTCAGTTACCTCCTACGCATACGGATCCCCTGAATTAATGAAATGGCTGGACCGAAATCCGTTGGTAGAATTCCAGGGAATCGACAAGGTATTTAACCCACTGCAGATTGGTAAAAATAAGAATTTTGTTGGCGTCATTCAGGCTCGTAAGGTGGATCTGGCCGGGCGGGTTACACTGCATGTCGGTCGGAGAGGGGTTGTGGCCGGGCTGGCTCAGGCAACAGCTGTTGTGAACGGGGCTTCAATATCAGCAGGTGGGTACACGATTTTCGGCCTCCCCAGCCGAAATATCAAGGGGAATTCCAATATTCTGATGAACGTGGAGCATCTACCCAACCTGATGAATATTCCAGAAGGAGTTAACCTGATTGCCACTGAGTTTGGTGTGGCGAATCTCACCGGTAGGACGTTGCGGGAAAGGGCTCAGGCGTTGATTGAGATTGCGCATCCTGATGATCGGAAAATGCTGATCGAAGAGGCAAAAAAAGCAAAGATTCTGTACCATGATCAGATATTTCTGGAAAATGCCCACCTTTACCCGTCAGAAATTACTGCCAAGCATACATTTAGAAATGGGCTGCAAGTGCGGTTTCGAGCGATTAAGCCATCGGACGAAGAAGAGATGCGTCACCTGTTCTACCGGTTTTCTGATGAAGCTGTCTACTATCGCTATTTCACCTCCATTAAGACCATGCCGCATACCAAAATGCAGGAGTACGTCAATGTGGACTACAACCACGTAATGTCGATTGTGGGGCTGATCTATGAGCCTGGTCAGGGAACCATTATCTCAGAAGCAAGATATGTCAAGGAGCCCAGAAGGGCATGGGCGGATGTCGCTTTTATCGTGGATGAAAAGTTTAATGGCCTTGGTATTGCCAGTTATATGTATCAGAACCTGATCAGACTTGCTAAGGACAGAGGGATACAAGGTTTTACAGCGGATGTGCTATCCTCAAATCAAGGCATGATGAAAGTGTTTGAAAAAGGTGGTGTTGTGAAGGCAAAGTTGGAATACGGTGTCTATAAATTGACCATGCCTTTTGACTAAGCGGCGGCTCAAAAAATACAAAACAGAATCCCAAGCGACCATAAAACTGATGAATGATCAAACGGCCAGAAAAATTCTCGTGATAGATGACGAAGGTGCGGTGCGCGAAAATATAGCAGCCTACCTGGAGGATAGCGAATTTATAGTTTTTCAGGCGGAAAACGGTCGAGTTGGTATGGATCTGTTTTTGAAGGAAGATCCTGATGTCGTGCTTGTGGATATTGATATGCCGGAGATGAACGGGTTTGAGGTACTGATGGAGGTCAAGAAACAATCTGAGGAGGTACCAGTTGTTTTCGTTTCAGGTGCCGGTGAAATTACCAATGCTATTGAAGCTTCCAGGTTAGGCGCTTGGGACTTTGTGGTGAAGCCAATCCACAACATGGCCGTTGTTGAGCATACGATTGACAAGGTTCTGGAACGTCGCAAACTGCTGAGAGAGAACCGTGAGTATAAAGAAGATCTGGAGCTGAAAGTTAAAGAGCGAACTGCTTCCCTCGAACAAAAAACAGAAGAGCTCCTGAATACGAATGAGAAGCTCATTGGTGAAATTGAAGAACGGAGACTGGCTGAAGCGCGCCTTCGGCAGGCAAAAGAACGCTCAGTCGCCCTACGTCGATTTTCCAATAAAATATCCGAATTTACCGATGAAGCGCGCCTTCTAGAAACTGCGCTGGAGGAACTGTGTGAGAATATCTACCTGTCAGGAGCCTCCCTGTTTCACAGTTTTAAATCCGATCAGCTGACAAAATTCCTTCCGGGCAAGCCTCCCAGCGATTTTTTAAATAAACTGCCGACCTTTGAGTTTATCCGTAGCATGTTCAATAATCGCTCTCAGGAGATCGTTGTACACAATAACCTTACGGAGGAGAGTCCTGTGTTTGAATTTTATAAAGATCAGGATAATGTTCCGGACGATCTGGTTGGCAGCCATTTTGCTTTTCTGCGCGGGAATTCGCTTCACCATCATGTCTATTGTTTTTATCGTGATGCCCTGTATGCTCCGTTTTACAATCTGGACATCGAATATATGAAAAGCATGGTCAATGAGATTAACACTGCGTATGGAAACATTCAGGTCATCACAGCAAATGCATGGCTGGAGAGGCGCCTGAAATCCACTATTCCGGCAGACCGGGCCAATACCCTGCTGGAGACTCATGAGATACCAGGATACGAAGTGGCGAGTTCGGTTTACCCCTCCTATGAGATCAAAGCGGAATGGCACTGTGTTCTTCCTGTTGATGAGAATGCATCAGTCATGCTCATGTCGGATATTCCAGGTTTGGGTATGTCTGACGTTATGTATAATGAGATGGCCGCGGAGTTGCTTAGCGAGGATGTGACCCAGCTGAATGAGCCAGATAAGGTGATGGAGTTGCTGAATGATGAACTCCAAACCGACTTTCATCCCAACCGATTATTAACGCTTAACTACCTTCTCATCCAGCATCAGGAAGGTATTGTCCAGTATAATAATCTGGGTCATGAATCAATGACCTTGCTAAAAATTGATCAAACTGGTCACTCTGTACTGTCTCCCCAACAATCCCCTTTTGTGCAGATATATGTAGATCAATTGAAAAACTTTTTTCATCAGGAGGAGATATCTCTCGATACGGGCGAAATTATCCTTGGCTTCACCCAGCGTATGGCTGATATGATCAATATTGACCATGGTAAGATGAAAAATGAGGATTTCCTGAAACTGATCCAGGCGCTTTATCACCTGCCGGTTGATCAGATCATGGAGAAAATTGTGTTGTTTATGATTGATTTTTTCCCCAAGAATCTGCAGAAGAACGACGCGAACCTGCTACTAATCAAGCGGTTGTAAGAGCGGTTGCTCAATAACTGCTGAAAACCAGTCATTGAGCAGAATTTCTCAGAACAGGAATGCCTAAAGCTGACCGAAGCAGAGCCATTTGTGATTAGACAGCCCCACATTTTCCACAGCACTTGTGAAGGTTACCGGACAGAGCCCCTCCAACGACATAGTTTTATTCGATCGACGCAGATTTTTGCAGGCTGAGTATAGTGCTTCGATACTTGTGAGATCCACAGCTGTAACGTTTTCAAGATTAATTTTAAAACAGCTGATCTGCTGTTCTGATGATTCAAGTTTCTGCTGCATCGTTTCGACCTGCTCTTCAGTTAGTGCTCCCCTGATTTTCAATATACCTGTTGCACTTGTCTCATCTATAGCGAATTCAATACTGGAAATTGGTGTACTATACCGTTTATTCATAACATTTCTCCAGAAGTGCAGGTGCAAAAGTATTGAGGGTTGTTCTAACCTTGAATTTCAGATGACGCGTTGAACGGCGACTCTGTCCTTTTTCAAGCTGTTGCTTCAGCGATATCCGTACTGCCTCATTTTTATCGATAATCAGAATCCGTTTCATCCTTCCTTTTATCATTGACTTGCTGACGTGAATCGAAACTTACAATTATATAGTATTGGATTGCTGCTAAAAGCATACCAGGTAGGAAAAATAAGGATAAAAGCCATGACTGTGGACAATTGATAGCCTTTTTACGATAAAGACAGAGTCGTTAAAATTTGAATAATGATCGAAATTGGACGAAATTTGCGGGGACTAGCACGAAAATGCATGAAATTGGATTGAAATATATCAATTGATTGTTTATCAGGTTTCTAGAAATGGCAAATGGATGGAGCTAATTCTTATGGAAAAAAAACCAGCTTGGTTCTCACGCGCATTTGTGCGGTGCAGTTCTGGTTTCATGCTATTGATAGTGTCTGAAATGGGCTTAAGGGAGGCGACCGGTAGAGTATGAAACGTGTAAGTGTTTTTTAATTTGGGGAACTGGTTTGCGGCGTTTTGATATTATAGGACTGGTACCCGGTGTCATCAGTCTCTGCTTGACACCATGGTCTTTAGTTCGTCAAAGAATCAATGTTGTCTTGTAATTTCGATCCATTCAAAATCCGGATCCATACGCAGACGGTTCCTGGTTTTTTCAGCAGCTGTTTTACTGTACGGACCAACATAAAGCTTGGTTATCGTGACACGGTCTTTCTTTGGTTGAATGGTAAATCGCATTCGAATCTGAGGGTACAGGTGTTCAAGTTGAGATTTCATACGAATAGCGTTGGGCTTCTGGGGAAACTGCCCAAATGAGATTTTGTAGCGCTTCTTTTTGGATGGCTGCAAGAAGGGAAACCCGTTCGTCTTATTGTAGCGGTTTATCAATCCCAATTTTTCTTCCGCCCTTTTTTTCAGAAAGGATGCATCAGAGATGAGCGTATAATAGGTGGTGGTTTGTACACTTGTTGAGGTGACGAGAGGAAGATTGAACCGTTTGATTTTTTTCTGAATATCTTTTTGACAGGCGCTGTACAGGCAGGAACCGACTTTCAGGTAATAGCCGCCTTTGGTACCTATAGTTTTTTGCTTTATTGATTCCTTGTATGTCTTCGGTTTCGCCGGCATTTGCGGACTGGGAGGAAGTGTCTTTGACATACTGTCCTCTTCCGATTCTACCTTGATTGTATCCAAAGATCCTTCAAAAAGCTTCTCAACCTGAATATACTTATCCAATGGAATATCCACATACCCCATGCGATTCAGCGCATAGAGTGCTGCCAGGGCTAGAAATGCGATAAATGTAAGCAATAACAGTATTTTAAATTTACTTCTTTTTTTGGGAGGGACAACTATCTCTTCAAATTCAGATATCAGCTCTTCATCAGACATGGGTTATACCTGTTTACTATTATTTTCTGATAAGATATTTATAGTTTCGAAATGTATT
>JAOZRE010000347.1 GCA_029940215.1 bacterium
CATCGTCATCCCATGGCAGTAAATCGTTATCTCTAATCGCTCCCAAACAGGTTCCTTGTCGAAGGAAAAAGGACACTTTGAATCCATCCAGGATATGTTTGGCCTCTATTAACGCCTTAGCTGCATTATCTTGGTCTATCGGTTCCTCTGAATCAAGCCATTTTTCCAACATCTCGTTATCTTCAACACTCATGCTGCTATCCATAAGTTTTCATACCTCCATTGTTTATTGAGAGCGTAAAATGATAGCACCGAGAATGACGCCTTGAATCAATTCTCACCCTTTAAAACTCTCCTTAGGGATCGTACAAAAATAACTTGGCATAAGCTGGCCGCAAAAGTCCCATAAAGACCAGACATTTTGCCGACAGAATGCCAAGTAATTGTTGAGCCGACCCTTAGCCGTCTCCGCGATAGTTTTGGTTGATCCTTCATCGTAGCCTATTTTGGGAGTGTGTCAATGAATATGAAACACGAATTTTCTAAAAACTAAATCGATGGCAAGCCCGAAAACCCTAAGAATTTAATTCACGTTTAAAAGGAGAATGGATATGAACCGGCAATACATTGAAATGATACGAAAAGAAATAGCGGTTATGCAAAATGGGAATGTCGATAATTCTGCTCCAGTTGCCGCTGGTCTCCTGATTACCTGGATTAGGCCAAATGAGTATAAGAACTCCATAGCTGGAGAAATCAAGGGAATGAAGTTGGCCGGTGATAAAGCCTATACAACTCCCCCTTTAGATTCTGAAGCGGATTTGGTAAAAAACCAAATCTTGAAAACATCAGCTATTGGACGGTCTGTCATAAAGACTGAAGTCATCGTTGCAAAATCATCTGATTTGCTACAAAAGGCTTTTGCAACCCTGTTTGGGACAGCGCTCGGCCTTGTTTGGGTTGGCGAAGGGGGAAATCGATTCCCAAATAAAGGAAAAAAGGATAACCACCCTTGGCCAGGGCATGGTAATTTATGATGCCGCTCACCCAGCTGAGGAGGTTTCAATACCACTTGCAACGAAGGACAAACTAAAAGCACTAAATTACGTTGAAGATCATCTTGATGATTATGGATTTCCAACATACGATTTTCCAGTACTGCTGGAGAAAGGCGCCCCAAATGGTACAGTTGTACTAACCTTGAATAATATCACATGAAAGAGTAAGATCTGAGTTGGTTTTAGTTGTGGAATGCCAGGGGAATTTTTGTGTCAATTATAAAACGTAATGAGGAACCCCAAGTAAAATATAATTGGAATCTAGTACAATGTACAGTTTAATTTTACGGATAAAGCCTTTTTAGCTTTGTTCGTGCGTCTGATGTGCGAAATTGCCAGTCTACTGATGATTGGCGGTTGTTTCGATCATTGTTCCACGCCGATACTTTCGCGCAAACTTTTTCAATGCAATCAATTCGACTGGAAAGACATTGGCCCTTTAAAACACTAAGCCAATTCTCTGCTATGTTCAACCAGCTCCCATGTTTGGGGGTGTAATGAATTTCAAGCCGATTTGCCAGGCTTCGAGCTTTTTCCGGCGGAAATGCTTCATACAAAGATGCAGTCTTATGCATATTCAGATTATCCATTACGAGAACTACCTTTTCCACTTTAGGATATCTTTGTTCAAGCATCTCTTCGACAAAACAGGCCCAGTCGATCTTTGTGCGGCGTTCAGTGATTTTTACCTTGCGTTTCCCTCCAAGAGGCTCGACTTCCATAAATATGTTCGCAACATCTTTGCGAACATATTCATCATCCATCAACACCGGATGCCCGGGAGCTGCAGGGATGGGTTCTTGAACTTCGCCAATCAATTGCATACTCGACTCGTCCATGCATACAACCGGATATTGCTGGTTATAAGGACGTGCATAGACTTCCAGGATATCCTCCATCGCCGCTACGAATAAAGAGTTGAATATTGACCTTCTGGCTATGATCATCTATATTTTCAAGATTGTCCTGTTTGTCTCCAAACCGCCAGGTTTCACCTGAAACAGGAAAGGATCTCTAAACTGGAAAACCCCATGGCGCTTACTGTTATTAACGAAGGGCAGGTGATCGACCTGTTATCCATGCCCGCTTGTATTGACCTTATGAAAGAGGCGCTCTCCTCCCTTTCACAGGGACGAGCAAACATGCCTCTGCGATCGGCTATGTGGCTACCGGAACGGAAGGGACTACTGGGGATGATGCCGGCATACAACATCGATACGGGTACGATGGGCATAAAGGTTGTCAGCGTTTTCCCGGACAATTACGATACGGAATTCGATTCACATCAGGGAGGGGTGATGTTGTTTGAGACAACAAACGGACGCCCCCTGGCATTGGTGGACGGCAGCGCCATCACAGCCATCCGAACGGCTGCGGTGTCAGCCGTCGCCACCGACCTGCTTTCCCGAAAGGATGCAGGGGATCTTGCCATCCTGGGCTCCGGAACACAGGCCAAACAGCATCTGGAGGCTTTATTGCAGGTCAGGAAGATCCGCCGGGTCAGGGTATGGAGCCTGCCCCTGGATCATGCCCAACAGTTTGCGGACAGTGCCGGCGAAAAGCACAATCTGGACATTGAGGTTATGCCAACCGCCCAAGAAGCGGTTGATGGGGCCGATATCATCTGTACGCTGACACCTGCATCCAAGCCCATATTGAAGGGTGCCTGGATAGCGAAGGGAGCGCATATCAATGCCGTTGGGTCATGCACACCGGTTGCCCGGGAAATTGATACGGATACCGTGGTCAGGTCAAGGCTTTATGTCGATCACCGTGAGTCAACCCTGCATGAAGCGGGTGATTTCATCATTCCAAGAAACGAGGGGGCTGTCGGCGATGATCACATCCTGGGTGAGATCGGCAGCCTGCTGCTGGGTGAGGTCGAAGGCCGGACAGGCGACGACGAGATCACACTCTTTGAATCTTTGGGGCTCGGGGTCGAAGATCTGTCTGTTGTGCGGTACATCTATCACAAAGCGCTTGAAAACAACATTGGTACGACTGTCGAGTGGTAGTTGATGTATATTTTTATGGGTGTCAAAAAAAGGAAAAAATGAGAGACAACGCAAAAGTGTGGTTGAACGGCAACCTGGTTCCATGGGCGGAAGCCACCGTACCCCTGATGTCCCACGGTTTTGCACGGGGATCTGCTGTTTTTGATGTGTTTGGCGTTCACAAGGGGCCAGACGGATTGTATGCCTTTCGCATGGATGAGCACCTGAAACGCCTGAAAAGCAGCACGGATGCCCTGGAAATGGAGCTGTCCCAGACGACTGATGAGATCATAGCCGCTGTCAGGGAGACGGTTGCCGCAAACAAGATCGAAAGGGGCCTGGTGAAAATCATGGTCTATTGGGCTGAAGAGTCGATTATACAGCTGGTTCTGGATACTCCCCTGGATATGGCTGTTTTTGTCATGCCCGAGAACGAGGTGTTGAAATTTGACCAGATGGATGAACACATCAGCGCCTGCCTGTCCAAATGGCGTAAAATTCACCCGGAAACGGTGCCGGTTGGTGCCAAAGCCTGTTCAAACTACCTTAACGGCTATATGGCCCGGCGGGATGCCAACAACCGCGGTTTCAATGTGGGCGTGCTTCTTGATACAGATGGATACCTGGCAGAAGGCTCCACCGAGGCCGTCTTCATTGTCAAGGAGGGTGTTCTGAAGATATCGCCACTCAAACGGGTCCTGTCCAGCATTTCCAGAATGTCCATTCTTGAAGCGGCTCCGATACTCGGTATTCCGGTTTCAATCAAACCCATTCTTCCAGAAGAGCTGTTTGAAGCAGATGAAATGTTCACGGCCCACACAGGAACCAAGGTTCATCCTGTTTCTCGTTTTGAAGATCGGGCGTTTCAGGCACCGGGACCCGTTACCCGTCAATTGATCAACTGTTTCGAAAAAGTGCTGCAGTTCCAGGACGATCGTTTCAGCCACTGGTATCAACCCTTATAGACTCCAGGAGACAAACAAATGACCACTTCCAATGATTTTCACCACAACATAAACATCGTTGATGGTTTAAACGCCAGCTGGTTTTTTGATGACGCGGTGTTCTTCAAGCTGCACCAGGGGGGGATCACGGCAGCCAACACAACGGTCTCCGCCTGGCAGGGACCGGCAGAGACCATAGATCTGGTCGGTCGAATGTACCAGCAATTGGAAAAGCATTCGGAGATCGCGCTGCAGGTTCGCTCGGTAGCGGATATTCAAACGGCCAAAACCCAGAAGCGGGTGGGATGCATTTTAGGTTTCCAGGATACAGCCCCTATCGGAGACCAGCTGCATCTACTGAGGGTGTACAGGGAACTGGGGGTCCGGATCATCCAGCTGACATATAACACCGAAAACCGGGTCGGATTCGGGTGTCAGTCTCCTGAAGACAAGGGGCTAACCCCATTCGGCCGGGAAGTAATTGCAGAGATGAACCGGCTGGGGATTCTGATCGACCTGTCCCATTGCGGGCCGCGCACAACCATGGAAGCGATTGAAGCATCCGAGCAATCGGTTGCAATTACCCATGCCAACCCGTCTTCACAGTTTCCCCACCCCAGAAACAAAAGCGATGACATTATCAAGGCGCTGGTCGAGCGATCCGGTGTGATCGGCGCCCTGTCCTTCCCGGCCATGCTGACGGACAGCTTTCCGGCAACCATAGGCGACTACCTGCAGGTGATTGACCGTCTGGTCGAGATGGTGGGGGTGGAATCGGTGGGTCTGGGCCCTGATTTTATGGAACACATGCCGAAAGAGATCGAAGATGCGGCCCTGCAGGCGCTACCGCCTGAAATGCAGGAGATATTCAGGAACATGGCGCCGGTTGAAGGTTTCTCATCCATTGCGGACATGCCCAACGTTACAGACGGTCTGCTGAAAAGGGGATATAGTGAGGGCGATGTGGCAAAGATCATGGGTGAAAACTGGATTCGCCTCTACGGCCATGTCTGGAAGGACTAGGGAGTCTCACTGCTGCCGGCTTCTCTTCTGATTCGGGCCAGTATAGTGTTAATCTTAAAGCTTCGCATAATGAGAATTATATGCTCTTCTCTTCTCCACTTGACAGTCTGGAGTTCTCCTCGTCATGCCAGACTTGATCCGGTATCCA